>JBBSIY010000489.1:0-1158 GCA_038257785.1 Lysobacterales bacterium | reverse complement strand
GGTGTTCCAGCCGGCGCAGAAAATCGTAAGCAGCAGCCAGCTCTGCCTGTGCATCCGCCATCATCAGCCCGTGCGCCACCAATTCACCCAGCACGACGAGCGTGGGGCGCTGTTGCAGCGCGGGGATCTGGCCACCACGAATCAGCTGGAACACTTGCGCAGTGAATTCGATTTCGCGGATGCCGCCCGGCCCAAGCTTGATGTTGTGAGCCATCTCGCGGCGCGCGACTTCGCGCCGGATTTGCACGTGCAGATCGCGAATCGCGGCAAATGCGCCAAAGTCGAGGTATTTGCGAAATACGAATGGACGCACGATATCAGTCAGCTCATCGTGGCGATTTCCGGTCAGCGCGCGTGCCTTGATCCAGGCATAGCGTTCCCACGGGCGCCCTTGCGCAACCAGATAGTCTTCCAGCATGGCAAAGCCCATCGCGAACGGCCCCGAATCGCCCCACGGACGCAGCCGAAGATCGACGCGAAAGACATAACCATCAGCGGTGTTTTCCGAAATCGCGGCAGCCAGTTTGCGACCAAGGCGAATGAAAAACTCGTGATTGGTGAGCGAACGGATTGCGGCTTCGCCATCGGCAAGCTTGCCATCGCTGGCGGTGTTGCCTTCTTCCGGATAGAGATAGATCAGGTCGATGTCGGATGACACATTGAGCTCGCCGCCGCCTAGCTTGCCCATCCCGACAACCACCATGTGCAGGGGATTGCCCTGTGCGTCACGCGGCTCGCCATGGCGCAGGGCCAGTTGGCCATAATGAAAGTCGAGCGCCGCGTTGATGCATACCTCGGCCAGGTTGGTGTAGGCCGTCGTCACCTCGGACAGCGGTGCGGAACCCGACAAATCGCGCGCAGTGGTGATCAGCCAGACACGCTGGCGCAGTTGCCTCAGTCTTTGATTCAGCGCGGCTTCGTTGGCACACGGCGGATTGTCCAGAAATGCCTGCATCGACTCGCGATTGAATGGCTGGTTGAGCAGAGCCGCTACCGTGTTGGCAAGCTGCGGCTGAGCCGCGAGTAATCGACTACCAAAGCGGGAGCATTGCGCGACGCGTTCGAGGGCAGGGTGGGTCATGGCGGGTAACAGGGCCTTGGGTTAGGATGCTTGTTTTAGTCTAAACCGTGATTACAACACGCTGATAGTGAGGAGAG
>JBBSIY010000488.1:0-1180 GCA_038257785.1 Lysobacterales bacterium | reverse complement strand
CCGGGTTGTTGCGTGCCTCGATCAGATAGTTGTTAACGTTGCTGATCTGCGTCGTGGCGACCTCGAGGCCGGCGCCGGTCATGGCCAGCGCGACATCCGGATCAAGCTGCTCCAGCGCGTCCGCGACACCGTCGGGGTTCGGCCCAGAGTTATTTTGCAGTTCACGACAGCGCTGCAGCAGGTCTTCCTGCGCCGGTGTGCGATGGCTTACAGCTTCCAGCGCGACACAGGCGGAGTCGAGTACTTCGGCGACGCGCACTTCGTTTACGTTGAGGGTAGCGGTATTTGCGATCGCACCCTGCAGCGCAAAGATGAGCGGGTCGCCAGGGCTATTCTGCAGGCGTGCGCTAACGGACGCAGGCCCGCTCGCGATGACGCGAGCGATGATTCGCGCCTCGCCTTGACCATTGGTCACGCTGGTCGTTTGGTTGGCGAGCGTCGTTTCGTTGCCCGCCACTACAAACCCGGCATTGCTGCCTGTCCAAACGATGGTGGCATTGGCTACTGGTGCACCGCCGCCCGCACGCTGCAACCGCACGACCAGCGGAGCAGAGTCTAGGTTGGTTGGCAGTTCAGCCTGATTGTTGCCGGAGACAATGCTCAACTCGACCGCGGTCACCTCGCCAGTGGCGCTGAACGTCACGCTGGGGCCGCCTTGAACGCTAGCCCGAACCACGTTTGCGCCTGCTTGCGCACCGAGCGTCAGCTGGTTGCTCGCCTGGCCGGACCCGTCCGTCGGCGTCGATGCGGTGGCGAGACTGCCGCCGCCTGAGACTACTTCCCACACAATGACGACGCCGCCGAGGGCTTTAGAAAGTTCCGGCGCGATGCTCACCACGAGATCTTGGGTCAGCAGGGTGCCTGGCTCAGCGGTTTGGTTGTTGCCGCTGATGATGCGCAGCGACGGGATTTCCGCCTGCGCCGCAAAAATGACCGGCGTCAACGCTAGGCCGCTAGTGGCCTGAACAGCGATTGGGCCCGGCGTTGCACCGAACCGCAGATTTACCTGCGCGCGACCGTTGCTATCGGTCACCACCTGCGTTGTGCTTCCGCCGCCAGTGCCGCCTACCAAGCTCGCCGAACCGCCCGTAATGGACCACTGGATGGTTTCATTGGCGATGCCAACGCCCGCAGCGTCAGTCAGCGATACGACTAGCGGCTGATCGGCATCGGTTTGAAT
>JBBSIY010000487.1:0-1273 GCA_038257785.1 Lysobacterales bacterium | reverse complement strand
GTAGAGCGATACGCGGTCGATCACTAGCATGCATTCGGCGGTGGTCGGCGGCAGGGTGAAGCGAACTTCGGAGGCAGTCGGGCGCAGGCGCGGCGGCAGCGATAGTTGGTCGCCGATGTCGACGAACTCGCCTTGTCCGGCCAAGCGAGCGCTGTAGTGCGCCGGCGAAAATGCGCAGTCGGTAGCGGGCTGCGCGCTGCTCGGAGAACTCAATAGCGCGCACAGTAGCGCCACGCCTGCGCAGCACTGAGCAACGGACTTGGAAGCGCTTGGCGAAAGCGGTGATTGAGTAAAAGTTGCGCGAAAAAAGTGCGCCAACCGTGACGGAGAGTCGGTCATTCTCCAAGTATGCCCACGGGCGCTGCTCGCTGCTGGCAAACCCATACGTGTTACGTAAGTTCACCGTGCTGAGATAGGCCTCGGCGGCAGGCTGATCTCACCCACGCAGTGCCTTATCTCGGTGACGACTCCTCATCACGGCCAGCCTGCTCAGTGATCTCTTCGCTGGCTGCGCTGCAGCGTCGGCGCAGTAGCCAACTGACGCCGATTAGGTCGGCAAACGCCACGCGCAGGCGACCCAAATTGGTGTAGTTCGATTGACCTGTTTGGCGCGCCCGGTGACTGACGGGAATAGACACGCTGCGATGCCCACTGCCTTGAAAAAGCGCCGGCAGGTAGCGGTGCATGTGATTGAAAGCGGGTAGCTCTAGAAAGGCGCGGCGTTCAAACAGTTTGATCCCACAGCCGGTGTCTGGCGTGGCATCGCGCAGCAGCCGCTGACGCACCCCGTTCGCAACGCGAGAAGCGAGACGTTTGCTCCAGCTGTCGCGTCGCGTGGTACGCCAGCCAGCGAACAGTTTTACCGCGGGATCAGCATCGATTCGCGCGAGCAGCAGGCGGGGCAGATCGGCCGGATCATTCTGGCCGTCACCATCAAGCGTCGCGACCCACTCCGCTCGCGCGGCCTTGATTCCGCTGCGTAGCGCGGTGCTCTGCCCGCTGCATTTGGCATGCGCAATTACCCTAAGCTCAGGCACCAGCGACAGCTGCTGCCGCAGCACCGAGAGCGTTTGGTCGCGGCTGCCGTCGTCCACAACGATGACTTCGAAACGGCACACGCCACGCAGCGCGGCGCAGGTCTCCTGCAGCAGCGCGCTGATATTGCCGTCCTCGTTGTGGGCAGGGATGACGACGGAAAGCGCGGGTTGACTGTCGGTTTGGGGCTTACGCATAGATCCCATCAGGCTGAAATCCTAAGTGGCGGAACGAGAGC
>JBBSIY010000486.1:0-1300 GCA_038257785.1 Lysobacterales bacterium | reverse complement strand
GGCAGATCCGCATAGATCTGCCGACCGAACCTGCCCTGCCTGTGTTGACCATCAGCTCCGACCTAGTGGGCACAACGCTGAGCCTGCCGCCACCGCTGACCAAGGCAGCGTCGGTGCGGATGCCGCTACAGGCTGCGGTAACGTTTCCCGCCGCAAAATCGAGCGCCGCAGCGACGCTCGACTTGCGCCTCGCCAGTCTGCTGCGTCTGTACGGCAACCTCGGTGAAGAGGCGGCCTTCAACGGCATAGCCGCATTTGGCGAGAGTGAGGGTGTTGAGCCGCCGGAGAAGGGGTTGCGCGTGGTCGGCCAAGTGCCGGTCATCGATGCCTCAGCGTGGGCGGCGATGGCGGCTGGCAGCGCCAGCGGTGACGCAACCGTGGTCGATGTCGACGTGTACGCGGGTGAGCTACTGATGTTTGATCGCGGCTTTGCCGAGACGCGTTTGGCGCTTACTCGGCCCGAGCCTGGCGCGCTATTGCTTACCTTTGAAGGGCCGGCGGTCGATGGCGTAGTCGATGTCCCTGCCGAAGCTAAACGCGATGAGCGTGGCGTCACCGTGCGGCTGAATCGTTTGCATTGGCCAAGTCCGCGGGGTGAAAGCGCGATCACCGATCTAATCGATCCTGCTGCGGTGCCGGCGTTTCATTTGTGGGTGAAAGATCTGCGCATGGGCGAGGCAGAACTTGGCGAAACGCGCCTCGAGACCTTTCCGCAAGCCGACGGAATGCGCGTCGATTTGTTCGAAAGTCGCTCGGAGGCTCTGCAGCTTTTTGGTCGCGGCAGCTGGACGCGCGCAGACGGGATTAGTCGATCCAATTTTGAACTCGAATTTACCGCCGCCGAACTAGGCGGCATGTTGCGCGCGCTAGGGTTCAGTGAGCTGATTGAGGGCGGCCAAACCTATGCGACGTTGCGTGCAGGCTGGCCAGGCCCGCCCGGCGCATTTGCGATGGAGAACGTCGAGGGCGGGCTCGAAATTAGCGTCGGTCAAGGGCGCGTGCCGCAGGTTAATCCTGGCGCGGGACGCCTGCTCGGCCTGTTCTCGGTGACCGAAATTCCGCGTCGGCTATCGTTAGATTTCAGCGACTTTTTTCGCTCGGGTCTCGCCTTCAATAAAATCACCGGTAGCTTTGTATTCGGCGACGGCAATGCAGTCACCGACAACTTAGTGATCGACTCACCCGCCGCTGAAATTCGTATCCGCGGACGCACGGGCCTGAAGGTGAAGGATTACGCGCAAACGATGGAAGTATTGCCGCGCACGGGCTCAGTGCTGCCCGTCGTGGGTGCGCTTGCCGG
>JBBSIY010000485.1:0-1422 GCA_038257785.1 Lysobacterales bacterium | reverse complement strand
GGAATCAACGGATGGACCACTGATCCAGCGGTCGGCAATAATCGTTGGACACAGTCCGCCGTAAGACCGTTTAGCGGCAGCACGTCGTGGCTTGCGCCCGATGTCGTCGTGACCAGCGATCAGCGATTGATCTCACCGGCAATTGCGCTGCCAACCGGCCAAGCACCGCTGGTGCTGCGCTTCCAGCACAACATCAACATGCAAGAGAACGGCCCCACCGGCTGCTGGGACGGAGGCTATGTCGAAGTGTCGAGCAATGGTGGTAGCAACTGGGCGGTGCTTCCGGCCAACAAAGTCCTTGAGGATTTCTACTACGGCCCGCTTCCCAACGGGACGCAAGCCTACTGCGGCACGGCCGCCTACAAATTCTCAAGCATGGATTTGGATGATTACGCCGGACAAACCATCAACCTGCGTTTCCGGATGCAAACCAACTCCAGCGCCGGTGATGCCCCGCTCGGTTGGTTCGTCGATGACGTAAGAGTCATCGGATGTGATGCCAGCACTATCTTCCGCAACGGATTTGAGAGCCCCTAAGCCTGCTGAGACCGACTGGCACTACCGTGCCAGTCGGTCTCAGGTATCAACATTAGGTAGTCAGGACCGACTGAAGCGGAGGGTGTAGAGCTGGTTCGCTAGCCGAAATGCCGTTCGCAAACTGCTGCTGTCATCCATGCCACTCGCTTCGCTTTTCTTTAGCAGTCTTTGCGTCTTTGAGCCTTTGCGGTGAGTACTTCGTGCCCCGCTGATACCTCTACCCCTTCATCCGATCCTTCATCGCCAAAAACGGCCGTTCGATCCATAGGTATGAGGCGATCGCGAAAGCAAACGTCAACGGCACGCCGATCAACGCAACCCTCAGCGTCTCGAATCCAAACGCGAATCGCAGCACGTTGTAGATCGGAAAATGCCAGATATACAGCCCGTAGCAAATGCGCCCCAAAAATACCAAGGGCGGTAGCGCAAACAGGCGGTGCGCCAGCGTAATTTTTGGCAAGGCCAGCGCCGCGACCAGCAGCGTTGAAGCGAGCGAGAAAAAGAAGCTGCCGCCGGCGTACATCCAGCGCATCTCCCACTGCAAGGTGTAGCCACCGATGAGCAAGGCGATAACCATCGGCATGGCCAAACGGGCTACCCAACGCTGAAGCGTCACGCTATCGCGCAGCTGCGGCAGCGCAAAAGCGATGCCTAGTGCGCACCCCAGCAGCAGCGCGTCGGCGCGAGTGTCGGTTCCGTTGTAGAGCCGCGGAATCGATGCCCCATCGTAGGCCAGCCAGCTTCGCCACAGCGCGAATCCTATCGCCATCGCAACGACAAGCAGCGCGGCACGCAACCGAAGTCCACACAGCTTCAGCAGTCCCGCAAGCAGCAACGGCCATAGCAGGTAATACTGCTCTTCAATCGATAGCGACCAGGTGTGGC
>JBBSIY010000484.1:0-1455 GCA_038257785.1 Lysobacterales bacterium | reverse complement strand
CGCCATCGCCAGTGAACGCCCCACGAAAAATCTCCCCAAGCGCAGAGGGAATATCAGCGACGTGATAGCCGAGCACCACCAAACACGCAGCAACGTAAATCGCCGCCATTGCCGGGACCAGCTTGGCGGTAACAGCGCCAATACGCGAGATGCCACCAATCACCACAACGCCGGCTAACACTGCCATTCCAAGACCGAACCAGAACCCGCGACCGGCCAGCGGACCTGCTTCGCCGCCGGTGATGTTGAGGAACTGGGCGTAGGCCTGGTTGGCCTGAAACATCGATCCTGCGCCAATCGCGCCCAACATGGCGCACACCGCAAACATGATGGCCAGTGCCCAGCCGAAACCTTTCAGCTTGGGATAGTTTTCGCCAATGCCACGGCTCAGGTAGTACATCGGTCCGCCTGAGACGGTTCCATCGGCCTTCTCAAGCCGATACTTCACCCCCAATGTGCATTCGGCAAACTTGGTCGACATACCGAGCAGACCAGCAACGACCATCCAGAATGTCGCACCGGGACCGCCAACGGTAATCGCTACCGCAACACCCGCAATATTGCCGAGCCCTACGGTCCCCGAAACGGCTGAGGTCAGCGCCTGAAAATGGCTGACTTCACCGGGCGAGTTTGGCTCCGAATAGTCGCCGCGAATCAAGCGGAAGCCATGCAAAAACCCGCGCACGTTGACGAACTTGAAGTACACCGTGATCACGAGGCCGGCGGCAATCAGCCAGACGACAATGAGCGGAAGCTGCGTGCCGTTGACCGGTATCGCGTAAAAAATGAAATCCGAGATGGCTTTAGAGATGGGCGCGACGACCGCCTCGATGCGTTGATCAATCCCGCCGTCTGCCGCACGCGCGGCGCTGCTGGCAAGCAACGACAGCACCAATCCGATCAAACTCCGCATCATCACCACCCCCTAAGCAAGTGCAGCGGCGATGGTACACCAGCAGCGAATGGCCGCTCATCGCCGGCAGGACGCCCGCTTAGCGTTTTCGCGTGACGTCGCTGGCGTAAAGCGGAGGCAATCCAGCGTCATCGGCGGTGCCGGCAGACCGCTTGCGCCAGCTGAGCGGCATGCGTAGGGCTGCCCGCAGCTGAGTCAACAGTGCCTCGCGCGAATCGGCAAATTTGCCTGCGTAAAGCGCCTGGTCCAAGGCACGCACGGCGTCCGCCTGCTGCGCATTATCAAGCCGCGCAGCAACAATATCCAAACCGACGATGCCCCGACCGTCGGGCGCGAGGATACGCAGCTGTCGGCCGATATCAGCCAAGTCGCCCACGTCGAGCGCACGACGCAGAGCGGCGCGGGCGCGCTGGATGGCGAGCTGCGCGTCGGCGAGCCGCTCACCTTAAGTCTGCGACTGACCGCGCGTGGCCTAGCCGCGGACCAGCTGCCCGAGCTTAGCTTGCCTGCCATCGACGGCGCGCAAATCTACCCCGATCTCG
>JBBSIY010000483.1:0-1515 GCA_038257785.1 Lysobacterales bacterium | reverse complement strand
TGGCAGTGCCCGGACTCGGGCCGCCGCCGGCTTCGAACGCCAGCACGAGATGCGTCGCTTCAGGCATTTCGCGTTTCAGCTGTGCCGCCATGCAGTCGGTGGGCACCACGTCGAAGCCAGCGCCCGGCATGACGACGATGCCGGCGTCGACAGCGCGCTTGTGCCGACGATGGGCAAGCGCGAACACGTCGATCTCACCGGTGATGTCGAGGTAGTGGCAGCGATTCGCCAAGCACGCCTCGATCATCGGCGCGGCCGTCGCCGAGAACGGCCCGGCGCAGTGCAACACGGTGTGGATGCCTTTAAGGCCAGCGGCCGCTGCGGCGGCATCGCTGAGGTCGAAGACGCGATGATCGAGTTTGAGTTCGGCAGCAAGCGCTTCGATGGCCTCACGGCTGCGGCCCGCAAGCACCGGAGCCATTCCGCGCGCCACGGCCTCGCGTGCGGCCATTTCGCCGGTGTAGCCATTGGCACCATAGAGCATCCAGCGTTTTGGAATCACCGCAATCGGCGATTCACTGGTCACAGAGGCCGTATTGGCTTCAGCGGTCTGGTCGGTTTTCTTACGTCGCGTTGTCATGATGCTTTGTCTCCGATTGTCTTTGCCACTAGCCTCAAAAGTAGCCGAAAGTAGAACTTCGGAAACCAGCGTTTGAGCCACCAGCGCAGCGGTTCGTGCTTGGTCGGCAGGATGAGGAACTGGCCGCGCTCGGCGGCGGCGAATACTCGGTCAGCCACGCTGTCGAGCGTGTCGGGTGAGGTGTCCATCAGGCGCAATCCGACGGTTTTGATCGAGCCGGCACCAATCGCGCTATCCATTAGATTGGTGCGGAAGAAGCTAGGACAGATCACGCTGACCCGCACGCCGCGCCCGTGTACTTCGGCGCGCATCTGCTCCGACAGCATCACCACGCCGGCCTTCGCCACACCATACGTCATGATGCCCGGCGCACCCGCCAATCCGGCAAAGCTTGAGGTGTTGATGATGTGTCCACTGCCCTGCCGCAGCAGGCCGGGCAGAAACTGCATGCAGCCGCGCGCAACACCAAACAAATCGACATCGATAACGCGCCGCCATTCATCCATGGTGGTCTCAACCATCGTGCCGCCGGAGGCGATCCCGGCGTTATTGATGAGGACGTCCACGCCGCCCCATGCCGCGTCAATGTCGGCGCGTAGCGTTTCCATAGCCTCATCGCTGGACACGTCAGCGCACAGCGCAAGGTGACCCTCGCCGGCCAACATGCGCGCGGTGACCTCGGCCCGCTCGACACTCAAATCAACGCAGGCGACCCGATCGCCGGCCTTGGCATAGCGCAGCGCCAACGCTTGGCCTAAGCCGCTGCCGGCACCCGTGATCAGGACTCTGCGAGAGCTCATTAGCGCGCGTGTCTGCGTGATAGGCTTTGGAGGATACCAGTCCGTATGGAGCGCCACGTATGCACGAAGCAGCAGCGAAGATGCTTGATCTTTCCGGCAAGACCGCGCTAGTCAGCGGCGCCTCGCGCGGCATCG
>JBBSIY010000482.1:0-1518 GCA_038257785.1 Lysobacterales bacterium | reverse complement strand
CGGCGATGAGCTGTTGTCCAACGGGTAGCCGGCAGTTGCGTCGAGCCCACAGCAATGTTGTCGGTCTTGCTGATCTAAATGCGTAGCGGTGCGACGGACGCTCTGTCACCCTGCATTTGCTCCGCATAAAACTGACGCGCCAGAGAACCTTAGGCAAATGGATGCGCGACTAAAAAAAGATCGAAAATCGCCGGTCTTTTGGCGCATCGGCCTGCTCATTTTTCTGGCTGCCTGCTGCGCAGGTGGTTGGCACTATTCCAATCGCTCGCCGGCGGCGTTAGCGGCCGCAGACGCTGTAGCTGAGCCGTCGACCTACGCCGACGAGACGCGAGTAGAGACGCTTGAGCTCGCCGCGCAGCCGCTCGAAGTTCGTAACCCTGACGTGTTCAGCGTGCCCGGTGCCATGAGCAAGCTGAAGCAAGCCGACTCGCCGGTGTTGAGGGTGGTTCCTGACGCGATGGACATGTTTGGGCAGCCGGATCTGGCGATGCGCTACGCGGCGCTGGCTGTAGCTGCGCGGGACGGCAGTGTCGAAGCAGCGCTGCGCCTAGGCAGTGGTTTGGCTGCTTGTTCGATCCAGCAGCACATCGTGGCGCGCATGGAGTCGCGCATATTTCCTGGGCGTCATTTCGATTCGGCCACTGATCGTGATCAGGAGCTCGCGCGTGTCGAGCGCGAAATACAGGCTCCCGCATTTGTTGCGCGCGAGAGGAACTGTGCCGGCATTACCGAGGCGCAGTCGCGCGAGTCCGCTGACTGGTTCTTGCTGGCAGCGCAGGGCGGCGACAGCTTGGCAGCCCATAACTATGTCGCCGCGATGGCGGGACGGCTGTCCGAACTGGCAACTGATATCCCTTCGCTCATGCGGTTTCGCAGCCGAGCATCAACCCTGATGCATCGTGACGCCAGTCAGTGTGTTGGGACGGCGTTTTATTGGTTGAGCTCGGCCTACGCCAACGGCACGTTCGAGGCGCGTGATCCGGTGCGTGCGGCGGCTTACGGTGCTTTATCCAATTGGGCAGCACAAAACACCCAACCAGCTACTTCGTCGCTCACGCCGCGCGGCATTAGCTTGTCGCCTTTGCAAATTCGGCAGGCGCAAGATCTGGCGAACCGAATCTATCGAGCCTATTGCGCAGGCTAACGTTCGAATACGGCGGCTGTCGATTGCATGCGGCAAGCTATAAAAACAAAGAGCGCCCTGAGGCGCTCTTCGTAAGCCCGGTACGAAAATCCGTACCAGAAGGTGCTAATTACGGAAGGATGACGGTGTCCACGACGTGGATGACGCCATTGCTTGCAGCAATATCCGTCGCCGTCACCATCGAATCATTAACCTTCACACCTTTGCTGGTGTCGATGGTGAGCGCCTTGCCGTTTACCGTGTCGGCGGTGGTCAGCTTCACTACGTCAGCGGCCATCACCTTGCCGGCGACGACGTGATAGGTCAGCACGGCGACCAGCTTCTCTTTGTTCTCTGGCTTCAGCAAGTCTTCAACGGTGCCGGCCGGCAGCTTG
>JBBSIY010000481.1:0-1548 GCA_038257785.1 Lysobacterales bacterium | reverse complement strand
CCGCGCTCACCGACGAGCTCGCGCAATACGCGTGGTGGTGCATGCCCACGCTCGAGAATGCGCGGCTGATGTTGATGCGCGACGTGGTGTCGAAAGGCAGCATGGGTCGCATCCTTGCGCAATTCCTGGTCGAGCATCTGGCGTTTCTGCACGAAGATGACGTCGGCATTCTGGATACCGTCGCAGTGATGATTTATTCCGGCGTGCTGACGACAGCCGAGCGCGTTGCGATCTGGCGACGTGGCAATCATCGCAATGCGTATTACGTGCCTTTTCTTGAACTATGCCCAGACACATTGCCGCAAACCAAACCGGCGCGCGCCGATTTTGAAAAACAGCGCGCCATACTTGCCGCGTTGCCTGACAATCCATACGCCCTCATGTTACACAAAGCACTGTCGGAACAAGGACAGACGTTCTTGTACGCCACCGGCGTGATACTCGACCGACCTGAGGTGCAAGAAGTTGTGAACCACTGTCTGCAAGCGCTGAGTCTATGGTGTGCGCCGCTGCGCGATCTCGACACTTCAGCGCGTGAGGGTGCGCGTAAAGCACTCATTGCTGCAACACCTGAACTTGACCCCGAATGCGCGGCGCTGGAAGGGTTAGCCACTGTAGATGCCGAAAGTGTGCGCCCGATTTTCATCAAGACCACCGCGATCGGCTCGTTGATGCGTCGCAAGATTGAACCTGTCGTGACGCCGCTTTTAGCGCAGATTGCCGTATTAAGAAAGGCCCCGGATTCCGCTGGTTAAGCGGTCACGACTGTTTAATTGTCAGCGGCAAGGCAACCCCTTGGGTAACTTGTTGCGGAGCTTGCAGTTCGCTGCGGCGATCTTCTCTGCGGTCTTCACGCCGATCTTCGCGGCGGTCATGTGCAGCGCAGCCCGTGAGTAGAGCCAGTATTCCGAGAAGGGTTACGGTTTTCATGTTTTTTCTCCAATAGGGTTTGTCGCAGCTTAAAAATTCTTGGAATGGGCTGCTAGTCACGAATCGGAAGAAACGGCGTAGTCAGATACAGCCACGCGTTGTCAGCATGCAGGTCTAAAAGCGCTTCCTAAAGCCAAGTTATACGTCTTTCCAGCGTGACATGATCGACCATCACCTCGCGCAGAATCGCTCCGCCATCGCTGGTGCCTGCGACGACCGCTTTATTGGCAACGGGGGCGAGATTGTCCAACTTGAAACGGGCCTGACTGCCTTGTTCCCGCAGAAAGCATTTTTCATCAAAAAACAAACGGTCGCCGCTGGCATCGATTTCGTCCGAATCAATCGAGTCGAAACCGATCAAGGTGCGAATGTCGGTTACCCCCTCAGTGAGCGTAACCGGCGTGATCGTTTGAGTTGTAGCATCGATCAAATACGCTTTCATCGGGCCTCCTTAGCTCAGGCTGGCTTTTAAAGACTTCAAACAATAATCGACGTTTTCCTGTTTGGCGGAATATCCCATCAAACCAATACGCCAAATTTTTCCGGCCATGTCGCCCAAGCCTGCGCCGATTTCCAGATTGAATTCGCTGAGCAGCCGCGCGCGGATCGCGGCTTCGT
>JBBSIY010000480.1:0-1720 GCA_038257785.1 Lysobacterales bacterium | reverse complement strand
TTCAATGACCAAGGCCGGCATCGTCAACATGACCGAGGGCTTTGCCAAGGAGCTGGCGGCTTCGCACATTCGCGTCAACGCGGTGCTGCCTGGCTTGACCGAGACGAAGTTCGCCTCCGCGCTGACCAGTGATCCGAAGATCCTCGGCATGATGCTGAAGCTGATTCCGCTGGGCCGTGTGGCACAGCCAAGTGAGATCGCACCGCTGGTTGGGTTTTTGCTTTCACCCGCAGCGAGCTACATCACCGGCGGTGCGTTTGCCGTCGATGGTGGGTATTTGTCGTAGCTAGGGCGTCGAATCTGAAGAGCAACCTCGCTCAACGCAGAGGACGCAAAGGGGCAAATCCAGAGGACGCCAAAGAAGAGCGAAGGGAATGGGGCAAAGAATTGCTTCGCACGTGGTTTTTGAAACAACGCTTACCTCTAGAGATGCTCCACACAATCAAGTGGCTTTGCTTCCCGTTGCGTCCTTTGCTCCTTTGCGTCCTCTGCGTTAAGCGCTTCTAACGCTTCGTTTGCCTCAAGCTACGCCGCAAACGCATCCCGGCTTAGATTCTCCGGAGCGCCAGCGGTGCAGACGACGTCGTCTTCGATGCGGATGCCGCCGTAAGGGCGCAGCTCGTCGATCAATGACCAGTTCAACGCGTCGGCGTGCGGGCCTTGGCGCAGTTTGCCCAGCAAGGTATCGATGAAGTACAGGCCCGGCTCGATGGTGACCACCATGCCTTCGGACAGTGTGCGGGTCAGGCGCAGCGCGCTATGGCCGTCGGGCTTTTCGATCCGGCCGCCGCGATCATCGCGCTGAAACCCCGCCACGTCATGAACCTGTAGCCCCAGCGAATGACCTAAGCCATGCGGGAAGAACGCGCGCGTGACGCCGCTGGCGAGTATGTCCTCGGCATCCATTCTCACGATATCGTGTTCACGCAGAATCTCAGCCAGCATGCGATGGCAGTCGAGGTGCAGGGCGGCATAATCCTGCTCCGCGCGCACGCGATCAACGAGCTCACGCTGGAGCGAATCCATCGACGTGATGAGATCGGCGAACGGTCCAGCGGACGCGGCATAGGTGCGCGTGATGTCGGCGGCGTAGCCGGCGTGTGTCGCCCCAGCATCGATCAACAAGGCGCGTGACTGCGCTGGCGCGTTCGGATTTTGATACTGGTAGTGCAGCACCGCTGCGTGCTCATTCAAGCCCACGATATTGCCGTAGGGCAGATCGAGATCGTTGTGGTCGGTGGCGGCCAAATAGGCGCGATGTATGGCGAGCTCAGACCGTCCTTCGCGAAACGCGGACTCTGCGGCGCGATGCCCACGTACGGCGCGGCGTGAGGCGATGCGCATCTGCGCCAATTCGTAGGGCGTCTTGAACGCGCGGTGGTAGTGCAGGTAGTCGATGACAGTCTGCGCGTTATCGGGCAGGTAGTCGGCGATTGCCGCATCAGCCTCACCGAGGATCACGCTGCGCTTTGCGGTCGGCAGGTGCGCGGCAATCTCCGCCGAATCAGCGACGACGCGAACATCAAAATGCTCAACCCAGTAGCCGCTAGGGGCGGCTGGCGGCAGGTGCCAATAGTCGTCTGGCTGGTAGTAGACGAGGACGGGCTTGCTGCCTGGCGTGATCGCCAGCCAGCACTGCGGGTGTTCGGTGAGCGGAAGCCAGTGTTTGAAATGGGGATTGATAACAAACGGCGAGGGCCGGTCATCAAGAAAGTGATAC
>JBBSIY010000479.1:0-1774 GCA_038257785.1 Lysobacterales bacterium | reverse complement strand
TGTCCGTGATGGGAATGAACTGATCGAACCAGTCATTGCCAACCGTTTGCTCCCTGCTCCAGCCGGTAAGGCGCAGCAGGGAGTCACTGCAAAAAGTGATCCGACCTTCGATGTCGAGCATCACCGAGGCCAGCTCCATATTGCTCAACAGCGCGGCAAAACGGCGATGCAGCTCCGCCGATTCGCCCTCGGCGTGTCGCTGCTCGCTGATGTCCACATGCATCACCACCACGCCACCTGGTCGGCCACCTTCAAGCGGTGCCACCAGCAACTGAAACCAGCGCGACTGAGTCGGCGAGTCACAGGGATACTCCTGCTCATAGCTAGCAGTCGTGCCGGCAATCACCTGACGTATTCCGGCAGCCGCCACCTTGCCACCACGTCGCTTCGCGCCTACTGCGGAGTCGCAGATATCGAGATAGTTGGTGGCTAAGCCGTCCGCGTCCCCGAGGAAGTCGTTTTCGCGGGCAAAGGTGTGCCACGCTTGGTTGACGGCGACGATCATCCCGTCAGCGTCGAGCAGCGCGACGTGCGCCGGCAGGGCATCGAGGATAGCGGCGTTCTTAGCCGACGCGTCCGTGCGCATCTGCTCCTGAGCCTGCCGCAGCACATAGGTGTCGCCTTTGCTGTTGGCTACCGCGTCGACCTCGCCGCGAGTCAGCAATGCAATACGCTGTTCGGTCTCGTGCAGCGTCGCGATCAGCTCCGAGAGCTCACCGCTAGGACCAGAGGGCCGCTTAGGATCTGTCGATATCATGCCCATCGTCCTCGATGCCCAGCGCTTCTCGGACGAGATCCGTGTCACTCAGCGTGCCGACAATTCGACGAACCGGAAGAGGCAGCTGCTTGATCAACGTGGGCGTCATAAAGATGCCTTCGTCCAAAGCCCTAGCGGGGTCTTTGAAGACGTTAGTCACCTCGACCTTATGGCAACCGGTCAGATAGGTCTCGCAAAGCAGCCGCAGATTATTCCGCGCGCGCGCCGAGTTGGGCGCATCGTCGGCGACAAAGAGGTGAAGCACGTAAGTCGGATTCTCTTTCACCGCGTTCAATCCGCCGCGTCGAATGGTGCGTCTGCGCTGCGCAGGGTTCTTACCTCGGAATCATCTTGCGCTTCGGTACGCTTGCGCTTGTAGCCGGCCTTAAGCAACAACAAACGCTCGGCGCTCTTGGCCAGCCGCTCTGCCTCCAGACCCTTCTCACGCAGCGCAAGCTGGGCCTCCTCGGCATCTAGCTGGGCGAGCTTGAGTGCGTTGACGGTGTGCGCGTTTTCCGCATCCGACCGGTCGGCACGCTCCTTCTCCCAGCGCGGGGTGCCCATAAGCACTTCACCCCCGGAAGTGTAGGCATCGGCTAGCGATATGCCCGTCGGACCGAGCAGCAGTTCGCGCACCTGATTGGAGTGCGCGGTGCCGCGTGACTTGATGATTGCCAGCCCGCGATTGCGTTCGCCCGCCTGTAGCCGGTAGCTGAGATGGATCCAAGTGTCAGCGAGCGTCGAAATGTGCAGCGTAGTACCAGCGCTGGTCTCATCGTCTACGTCATCGACCAGGCTGGTGCATAGCAGCGTGATGCCCACCGACTTCGCCCAATCTATGAGTCGCGCGATGAGCTTGCCGCTGGAGAGAAAGAAGGTCGACACCGGATCGATCACGAGGTTGCGAGCGCCACATGCCTCAGCCAGCACGCGGATTTTTACTAGATGGGCTTCGGCACTGCCGCTAATCGTGCGCACCGGGACGATACGCAAAACACCGCTATCCACGTGTTCACC
>JBBSIY010000478.1:0-1792 GCA_038257785.1 Lysobacterales bacterium | reverse complement strand
GATATTTTCCCAAGCTTTGACCTTAACGCTGAACTGGAACTTTGCCTCAGTGGGGTCCACATCGAGTGGCTCGTCGGGGCTGCGGTCTGGGGCGGGGGTGTTGGGTTCGGTGTTGGTATCGTCGCTGTAGCGGCCGATCAGCAGATAGTTGGCATGATGCGGGAGCAAATGAAAGGTGCCGCGTTTCTGCCCTGAATCTAACTCCCACAGCTTGCCTAGCGGCGACTCATCAATTGCGAGCGGCGCAGTCTCGCTGGATACCAAAGCCGGTGACGGGTCAGGCGCAGAGCTGGCCAAGTCCAAGGGCGGGACTACGAAATCGGCTTGCTGTGCGTGCTCAGATCGCGCAACGGCGGTGACGGCGGTGCGGCGACCATGTTCATTGTCGTAGCAAGCGAGGCGCTCAACGTCGTTGTCGATAGCGAAGCACTGCGTCGCTTGCTCGGACGCCATCACGCGTGTGGGGCTCATGGTCAACATGCAGCCTACGAGCAGAAAGCACGGTAACGACCGGGATGCAGAGACGCGGCACTTCGACGCGCGCAGCATCAACTGGAAGGGCGTCGCTACAATGCTCACAGCGCCGCGCTCTTTACTATGCCCTCACCAGTCACGCATGTTTGCATCAGCATGCGTAGTTTCTGGGCACCCATTGCGTTCATCATTTCGGTGTTTCGTCCTGGAATTTCATCGACGTCTGGGTAGGTGGCAATGGCATGCTCAAGGCTGTCCTCCCTAAGGATATGCAGCAGCGGATAAGGCGAGCGATTGGTGTAGTTCTCGGCATCGTCAGGCGCGGTGCCGGCGAACTGATAGCGTGGATGAAAGCTGGCAATCTGGAACACGCCATCCAAATTTAGATCGGTGAGCAAATCATCAACGATATCTAAGAACTGGTTGTAGTCATCAAAACTCTGCAGCACATACGGATGGATTAATAGCGAGGTTTCAATCGCGTCATCGGCAGCAAGCAGGACCAGTTCGTCGCCCAGCGCTGCCAGCAGCTGCTCGGTCGATGTTGAGTCAGTGACGGCGTAACGCACACGTTGTTTCGCCACCTCACGTTTCGCGAACGGGCAGAGGTTCATACCGACGACAAAGGCGTCTACCCAACGGCTTACGATTTCAGCTATGTCGCTGTGTGTCATCAAGTGAATAGTCGCTCGCCGGCCAACTGCGGCCGCGCATGGTGGCATGCCAGCCATGAAGGCAGCCACAAGTGCTGCAACGCAGCATCGAGCTCCTCCAATTTAGGTCAGCGGAAACGTGTTAATGCAGGCATCGACGCATCTACAGTCGATTGACACCACTGAACATGATCATTTTGCCGACGTCCCCGAAACTCGCGCTCGCGTTTCTGCTGCTCGCCGCAGTGCCGTGTAGCGCGTTTCGACAGCGGGTCTAGACAAGTCTTTATCGTCGGAGACTCAATCGCGGGCGAATACGGGCCGGAGCGTCACCCGCGCGCCGGCTAGCGTGCCAAGGCCATGATGTTTTCCGTCCGGCGACATAGTCACGGTATCAAAATGCAGACCGTGGGCCTGATCAATCCTCCGCTTCCGCGGCTTCGCGTCCCTGCTGACGGATCAAGGCCTCTTGCCGCGCGTCAATGATGGAATCCATAACGGCACCGACATCGGCTTGCCGCGTATCAAAGACGAAGTGACCGGTTAGGGATGTGTCTGCACGCAGCTCACCCCGCTCGAAAAGCGCCCACATCTCTTCGCCATAGTGGGTTTCTAGCAGTTCAGGTGCGTGGCGCCCTAAGCTGTCACGCAGGTTGTGCACGTCG
>JBBSIY010000477.1:0-1832 GCA_038257785.1 Lysobacterales bacterium | reverse complement strand
TGGTCTCCGACGCGACAGCGGGCCGTATCGATGAGGTGGTGCGCGAGATTCTAGATCGTGCCTATGGGCGCACTAAGGAGATTCTCACCAGCCGGATGGATACGCTGCACCTGATGGCTGAGGCGCTGCTGCAGTACGAGACCATCGATGCCGTGCAGATCGACGCCATCATGAAGGGCGAGCAGCCTGAGCCGCCGGCCAACTGGGTCGATAAGCCACGCGCTGACTCTTCTAATGGCGGACAAAAGGGTTCGGGCCCGAGCCCGATTGGCGGACCCGCGGCACAAACCTAAGCGTAGGGTGCGTCTCGGACGCACCGCGGGTTCTACGATGAGAATTGGTGCGTCGAGACGCACCCTACGGGAGAGCGGTGACGCCGCATGTTTACGACGACACCCACGCTCGACTGCCGAGGTCGCCTGCTGGTGCTGGATCGCCCGCGCATAGTCGGCATCGTCAACGTCACGCCTGACTCGTTCTCCGACGGCGGTCAACACACACAGGTGGACGCCGCCATTGAGCACGCACTGCGCCTAGTCGACGAGGGTGCAGACGCGCTGGATGTTGGCGGCGAGTCCACCCGTCCGGGTGCCGTGGATGTGGATGTCGACAAGGAACTGAGCCGAGTTCTTCCTGTGATCGGGCATCTGAGCTCACGCACGCACGTGCCGATCTGGATTGATACTTCAAAGCCGGAGGTCATGCGCGCCGCGGTGGCTGCCGGCGCATGCGGCATTAACGACGTGTACGCGCTACGCAGAGAGGGTGCTCTGCAAGCGGCGGCTGAGCTTAACGTGCCGGTATGTCTGATGCACATGCAGGGCGAGCCGCGCAGCATGCAGGCCGATCCGAACTACGAGGACGTGGTCGCCGATGTGCATCGCTTTCTCGCCGAGCGGATCTTCGCCTGCGAGATGAGTGGCATCGACAAGAAGCGGCTGGTGGTTGATCCCGGCTTCGGCTTCGGCAAAACGCTGGAACATAATCTGCGCCTGCTCGCAGAGCTTGAGCGCTTTGCAGATCTTGGTGTGCCGATTTTGGCGGGTTTGTCGCGCAAAGCGATGCTCGGGGCGTTGACCGGTCGGGCGGTGGACCAGCGAGCAACCGCGTCGGCTGCTGCCGCGCTGATCGCTGCGCAAAATGGCGCAATGCTGCTGCGCGTGCACGATGTTGCCGCCACGCGCGATGCGTTAGCAGTGTGGCAGGCCGTTCGCGACGCGCGTCCTTCAAGAGCCTCGCGCGCCGACGCCATCATGCGCTGGTCGGACGGCGGCTAAAGCCCCACGTCGTTGCCACACGCCGCTGTCGAGCCCCGCGTGACGGACTACAGCCGAACGCCGGGTCGCAGGGCGGCTTCCATCTTGCGTGCCGTCCCACGCGCGCTTTCAATGTCCGCCCCGCGCGCCAACGCAACGCCCATTCGACGCTTGCCGCGCACCTCTGGCTTTCCAAATAGTCGAAGCTGCGTGTCGGGCTGCGTTAGCGCCGATTCGACAGCGGTAAACGTTACTTCATTGCTTTCGCCTTCGACCAGCAGGGCGCACGACGCAGACGGCCCGAGCTGACGAATCGCCGGAATAGGCAAGCCGAGGACGGCGCGAACGTGCAGCGCGAACTGAGAAAGATCTTGCGAAATCAAGGTGACCAGGCCGGTGTCGTGCGGTCGTGGCGACACCTCGTTAAACCAGACTTTGTCACCTTTCACGAATAGCTCGACGCCAAAGACACCGCGGCCACCTAGATTTTCTGTCACTAGATTGGCGATACGCATAGCCTCGGTCAGCGCCCCGTTGTTCATCGGATGCGGCTGCCATGACTCGCGGTAGTCGCCG
>JBBSIY010000476.1:0-1860 GCA_038257785.1 Lysobacterales bacterium | reverse complement strand
GATCACGTTGGCAGTGACGTTTTCGCTGCGTCTGACGCACGAGCGCGACTTGGCGCGGCACGAGCGCGAGGTGGCCGAGCGTGAGCGTGATGCTGCCGAACAAGCGCGTGATCGCGCCGAGACGATCACCCAGTTTCTCAACGAAGACTTGCTCGACGCAGCCAATCCGCTGCGCCGCAAGCCGGGTGAGCCCGAGATAACCGTGCGCGCCGCGCTGGATGCGGCCGAAGCAATGGTCGACGAACGCTTTTCCGAGCAGCCAGTGACCGCGATGAACGTGCTCGGCACGCTGGGTGTGCTGCGCACTGAGTTTGGCGAATACGAGGCCGCTGCGGCGCTCTACCAGCGCGCCATGAGCTATGCATCACGCGTTCCAGAGGCGCATCTTGCTCGCCTGTTTGTGCAGGAAAATCAAGCTGCGCTAAGTATTTCGATGCAAGATTTTGACGCCGCCACACCCGCGTTGGAAGCGTTGGTGGCGGCTGGAACTGAGGCATTCGGTGCTGACGACGAGCGTACGCTTGGCTGGTCGTTGAGGCTGCTAGAGTCGCGCTCGCGGCAGGGTGCCGACCCAAAGTACCGCGATGACTGGCAAGCGCTAGCGGATCGTGCCGACGTGGCGCTGGGTCGACCGAATCGGGTGGCGGGCGAGGCGTGGCTATTCATTGCCCACAGCTTTCGTGCAGCGGGCACGCCGGATGCAGGTGCCGAAGCGGCAGCGCGGGCGCGCGAAGATTTAGCAGCTACCTACGGTGACGACCACCCGACCACGCTGAAAGCGCTAGCGGTGCTCGGGCATGGTCTACAGGCGCAGGGGCGCGGTGACGAGGCCGTCGCCGCCATGCGCAGCGCATTCGAACTGCAGCGCGCGCGCTTCGGCCCGGATACGCTCGATTCACAATTTCTGCAAAACGAATACGGCTTCATGCTGGTGGCACTTGGTCATCTTGAGGACGCCGTTCCGGTTTTGCAGGACCTGGTTGAACGTCGCGCGACGCTACACGGTGAAGGCAGCATCGGCGTGATCGCGCCGCTCAGTAATTTAGCGCACGCGCAGCAGCGACTCGGCGATCTGGACGCGGCGCTGGCGACGTTTGATCGCGCGATTAAGGTGCTCGATGGACTGCCGGATGCCCCGGCCGCGATGTCCGCCATTGTGTGGCGCGGGCGCGCAGACGTGCTGCGTGAGATGGCGCGCTTCGATGAGGCGCAAGCAGCGCTGGAGGTTGGCGAGGCGAAAGCAAGCAGCTTGCCGGAGGCTGATCTTCGTCGCCTCGCTCTATCAGCTGGCCGCGCGCGTTTGCTTTACGCCCGCGGCGATCAGTCGCAGGGCCGCGTGGCACTGGATAGCGTGATTGCAGCAATGCGTGAGCAGATAACCGACAGTAATCCGACCCTCAAGCCGCTGATCGAAGCGCGTTTAGCCATGAATGGTCCAAGCAGTGGATTAGGTTCTGCCGAACAGTAAGTCGGCTCAGCTGGCGCTGTTCAACTGCTCGGCCAACCACGCGCGTCCTGCATCCCAATCGCGATGTGCCGTGCGCGGCGAGATGGCCAGCGCGGTGGCCGTTTGCTCGTCGTTTAGCCCACCGAAGTAGCGACACTCGAAGACCTTGGCCTGGCGCGGCTCGAGCTGCGCGAGTTGCGACAATGCCGCATCGATCTCAATCAACAGTTCGAACTGCTGCTGACCGTCAACCGATGCGTCGTCCAGCGCCACATTGGCTACGCCGCCGCCGCGCTTGGCCGCGAGTCGCTCGCGCGCATGGTCAACAAGCACCTGCCGCATGATGCGCACCGCAAGCGCCATCAAGTGGCCGCTGTCGCGCGGCGCTCCGGCTGCCTTGGCCAGCCGCAAGT
>JBBSIY010000475.1:0-1873 GCA_038257785.1 Lysobacterales bacterium | reverse complement strand
GCAGCCAGCACTCGCTGGTATTAAGCATCTGAATCGCTTGGAGCAGGTGCTCGCGCGCGGCGAATGGCAAACGCTTGACGTGGCCGAGGGCCTCATGCTGGATGCGCGCAGCAGCGTTGTATGCGCGACATCGGGCAACGTCTTCGTTGTCAAAAATGGCCGTTTACTGACGCCAGCGCTAGATCGATGCGGTATCGAGGGCGTGTGTCGCGCGTTTCTTATCGAGCACGCCAATGCGCAGTCCGTAGCGCTTAACCAAGACGATGTGCTGACAGCGGACGAAGTGTTTGTATGCAATAGCGTGCGCGGTATCCTTCCAGTGATTCGTCTCGGTGATCGCTGCTGGCCAATCGGAGCGATGACGACTCAGTGCATGGCCGACTTGGCCAGCGCTCATTTTGCTTTCGCCAATATCGAATAACGATGCCAAAAACTGCCAAATCTTCGGGCTCTGCAAAACCTAGACGCAGTACGTTTGCGAGGGTGTTTCTGCTTTTGCTAATTCTCTCCGCAGGGGTCAGTTTTGTCGGCTATCAACTGTGGCAAGACTACGAGCGTTTCGTCGATGCGCCACTCGCCTTTGGAGACAGTGAGCAGGTTTTCGAGGTCAAGCGCGGCGATTCGTTTCGACACGTGCTGCGGCGGCTAAGGCGAAGTGGAATAGAAGAGGGTCGCGATCAGTATTGGGAGCTGCTGGCCTGGCAAATGGGTGTAATGACCCGCCTGCAGGTCGGTGAGTATTCGCTGGGCCATGGACTTACGCCGCGCAGCCTGCTGCACAAGTTGGAGCAGGGTAAAGTCATCCAACATCGATTCACCATCATCGAAGGGTGGAGCGTGCGCGATCTGCGTCGCGCTTTGGCGGAATCGCCCGCCGTTACGCAGACCTTGGGCGGCGTGTCGAATGAAGAACTGATGCGCCAGCTCGGTCGTGCTGACGTGCATCCAGAAGGGCGATTTTTACCTGAGACCTACCAGTTCACGCGCGGAACGCGCGATCTCGACGTGCTGCGAAGGGCGATGCTTGCGATGGATAGGGCAATAGAAGCGGCATGGACCGCGCGCGACGCTGGTCTGCCGCTTAAGTCGTCAGAAGAAATGTTGATCTTGGCCTCGATCATCGAGAAAGAAACCGGGCGCAGCGGCGAGCGTCGCGAGATCGCTGGCGTGTTCGTTCGACGCATGCGAATCGGCATGCTGCTGCAAACCGATCCGACGGTTATTTACGGATTGGGCGAGGCCTTCAACGGTAACCTGACGCGCGCACATCTTCGCGCCGATACGCCTTGGAATACCTATACACGGCCTGGCTTGCCGCCGACCCCGATTGCCCTAGCAGGCGCAGCGGCGCTGCGTGCAGCTGTTACGCCCGCGCCGGGTGACACGCTGTACTTCGTCGCGCGAGGCGACGGCAGCCACCAGTTCTCACGCACGCTGGGTGAACACAACGCGGCGGTTCGCCGCTATCAGCTGGGCCAGCGATGAGCGCGCACGTCAGTATTGGAGCGGGCCAACGCGGACGTTTGATTAGCTTTGAGGGCGGCGAAGGCGCCGGAAAATCCACCGCGATTGCTGCCGCTGTTAGCGCGCTGCTGGCGCGGAATGTTGAGGTGGTGCAGGTCCGCGAACCGGGCGGCACGGAGCTCGGCGAATCAATACGAAGCCTGCTGTTGGCACCCGAGCATCGCGGCATGTTCGCCGAGACCGAGCTGCTGCTGATGTTTGCATCGCGCGCGCAGCTGGTCCGCGAGCGCGTGCTGCCGGCGCTTGCGCGCGGTGCGTGGGTGGTCGCCGATCGGTTTACCGATGCGAGTTTTGCGTATCAGGGTGCCGGTCGCGGGCTGCCGCCCGCGCTGATCGCCGAGCTCGAGCG
>JBBSIY010000474.1:0-1877 GCA_038257785.1 Lysobacterales bacterium | reverse complement strand
GAGGGCAAGCGGCTGTCGTCTGAGCAGTTTGTTGAGTTCCTCGCCGATTGGTCGCGTCGCTATCCGATCATTAGTATCGAAGACGGCATGGCCGAAAACGACTGGGACGGCTGGAAATTGCTCAGCGATGCGCTCAACACCAAGGTGCAGCTGGTGGGAGACGATTTGTTCGTCACCAATCCGAAGATTTTCCGCCAGGGCATCGAGCGCGGCATCGGCAACGCTATTCTGATCAAGGTCAACCAAATCGGCACCTTGAGTGAGACGCTAGAAGCCATCGCGATGGCCGATAAAGCTGGGTATGCGGCGGTGGTGTCGCATCGCTCGGGTGAAACCGAAGATACGACGATTGCCGATATTGCGGTTGCCACCACGGCGACGCAAATTAAGACGGGCTCGCTATGTCGCTCGGATCGCGTGGCCAAGTACAACCAGCTGCTGCGCATTGAAGAAGCGCTGGGCGCGCGAGCGCGCTACGCCGGGCGCGCGGCATTCGTATCGCTGCGCGGCTAACCATCGCCGTCTGACCTCGCGTGCAGCGCCTGCTTATTCTTGTGTTGATTGCTGCGCTGGTCGCGCTGCAGGTTAAGCTGTGGGCGGGTGAGGGCGGGCGGCACGAAGTCGACGCGTTGAAGATTTCTGTGGCCCAGCAGGCCGAAGAAAACGCCGTGCTCAAACAGCGCAACGCAGCGCTTGCCGCTGAGGTAGAAGATCTGAAGTCGGGCACTGCCGCCGTCGAAGAGCGTGCGCGGACCGAGCTCGGGATGATCCGACCGGGCGAGACCTACTATCGAATCATCCAAAGCGCGCCCGCTCTACCGGAGCGCAAACCATGACGTGGGTGGTCGTTCCTGCGGCCGGTCGTGGCGAGCGTTTTGGCGCGCCGATTCCTAAGCAGTACCTACAGATACTGGGGCGCCCGCTGTTAGCTCACACGCTCGATAGGTTGGCGCGTCATGTGGGTGTGAGCGGCTTGGTAGTGGTGTGTGCGCCCAACGACAGCCTGTATCCCGGCTGGCGAGAACTGCGCGGCAAGCCCGTGATCCGCTGCGAAGGCGGTGCTGAGCGGGCCGATTCAGTCCTTGCTGGCCTGCGCGCTTTGCCTACGGCGGTGCGCGACAAAGACTGGGTCTTGGTGCA
Organism: Lysobacterales bacterium; assembly: GCA_038257785.1. Lineage (GTDB taxonomy): Bacteria > Pseudomonadota > Gammaproteobacteria > Xanthomonadales > Xanthomonadaceae > JANNWF01. The sequence goes on along the minus strand of JBBSIY010000474.1, from coordinate 737 downwards.
TGACGCAGCAAGGCCGTGTTTACGTCAAGACGATCTATCACGCCTGCTTGAGCACGGCTTCGCGCACGGCGTCGGTGCGGTGCTTGCCGCCCCAGTGCGCGACACCCTGAAGCGCGCCGATGCGAACGGCGAGATTCTGCGCAGCGAGCCGCGTGAGCAGCTCTGGCGCGCCCTAACCCCGCAGCTTTTCCGCCGCGCAACGCTGACCCGAGCGCTAGAAGCCGCGATTGCCGCAGGGGCATCCATCACTGATGAATCCATGGCGATCGAGCGAATTGGACTACTGCCCATGCTGGTTGAAGGTGCCGACGACAACATAAAACTGACCACGGCGACCGACGCGGCGCTGGTGGAGTTTTTGCTGGCGCGGATGGATTGATTCGGTTCCGCTTGGTTGTTCGCTCGCGCGGCCGTCGTTGCGAGATTTCCAACTCATTGAGAACTGGTTGCCATGCCTGCGGCTCCAATGTCTCTTATCGTCATTGCGAAGCGCCGGAGGCGCTGTGGCAATCCAGTTTTTGCTTTGCCGCTATGGAGCGGTCACTCCGCACGGTTTCGTCGGCCTCAGCGGCCAACGAGTCACTTTTCTTTGCTTCGCCCAGTACTGTCCGGGGAAAGTGGAGCAGGCCAATCGCAAATGTCTGATTTAAAGATAGAAAAAAGCGATTTCCTAGCGTCACCGATTTCAACCTCTCATCGCGCATTGTGGCCTCGGTTTCCGCGAGGCCACGTCGATG
>JBBSIY010000473.1:0-1879 GCA_038257785.1 Lysobacterales bacterium | reverse complement strand
GTCTGGCTCGACGATTTTGGCACCGGCTTTTCGGGGCTGAGCCATCTGCGCAGCGCGCGCGTCGACGGCGTCAAGATCGATCGCAGCTTCATCACCGACATCCTCAGCGACCCGGAGGATCTCGCGCTCGCGAGCGCCATCATCGCAATGGCGCATTCGCTCGGCATGCAGGTGATCGCCGAGGGCATCGAAACCGAAGCCCAGTACTCGCTCATGCGCGCCCGCGGCTGCGACCTCGCCCAAGGCTTCTGGATGAGCGCCGCAGTGCCACCGGACCAGCTCGCGCAGCATCTGCAGATGTCGGCAATGATCGCGAAGGCGGGGGCGGCGTCGTAGGCGAGCAGGGGCTTAGTCGGTTGGAGTGCCGTGTTCGCGAGAGCGCCGGCGTCCCCCGCCGGCAAAAGCTACTGAGCCGACGCGGACGTCGGCGCGCCCAGCTAACAGGTTGCGTTGGCTTGACACATGAAATGGCGACGCGCAACGTATAGCTAGCTTTAAGTCGAGATAGCTAACCATGAAATCCGTGCCCGTATTCGAAGCCAAGAATCGTTTTTCCGAGTTGCTGGCGCTGGTCGAAGCCGGCGAAGAGATCGCGATCACTCGCCGAGGCACGCCGGTCGCAAGATTGGTGGCAGCGAATCCAGACGATGCCAATGCCCGCCGCACTGAAGTTGCCGAAATCTTTGAACAGCTGAGGCAATTGCGTTCCGGGTTCGAACTCGGCGACGAACTCAAACAAGTGGCACGCGAAGGGCTGGATTGATGGCCTTTGTCCTCGATAACTCGGTCGTCTGCGGCTGGCTGCTGCGTGACCAGGCGACCGATTACACCGAAGCGATTGCGGAGCGAATAGCGATCGAGCGGGCCATTGCCCCAGCGTTGCTGACCCTGGAGTACACGAACGTGCTGCGCACGGCATGCAAGCGCGGCCGCCTGACAGCACAGGACGCCCAGCAAGCGCTCGCAGCGCTCAAGCGTCTGCCGATCGAAATCGATATGGATAAAGTTGACGCCGGACAGCTGCTGGCGCTGGCCCTGCGCCACAATTTATCCAGTTACGACGCTGCCTATCTCGAACTCGGGTTGCGCCTGCAGTTGCCCATCGCGACTCAGGATGCAGAACTCGCGAACGCGGCTCGGCTCGCCGGCATCGGCGTCAGGTGACGGCCCTTCCTTCCCAAAGCTGGCTGCCGATCCTGCTGCTGATCGGCTCGAACGTCTTCATGACCTTTGCCTGGTACGGGCATCTGCGCTACAAATCTTCACCGCTGATCGCGGCCATCCTGGTCAGCTGGCTGATCGCCTTGCCCGAGTACATCCTGCAGGTGCCGGCGAACCGCTTGGGTCACGGGTATTACAGCGCCGTGCAGCTCAAGACGCTGCAGGAAATCATCACGCTGCTGGTGTTCTGCGCATTCTCGGTGCTCTACCTCGGCGAATCGATTCGCTGGAATCACCTGGCCGCGTTCGCGCTGATCGTGGCCGCCGCCTACCTGATGTTCCTGCCCACGGGCTCGTGAAGGCCGGACGGCTGACGATCACAGCGCGCCGCTCTGGCGCTTGTGCGGGCATCGCGCCCGCATTATGGTGAGATCAAGTCCGAGGAAGCGCCGTCATGGTCCAGGGTTACGAGAAGCGACGTCATCCGCGCACCGAGATCAGCGCCGTTGCGGTCATGATTGCCGCGGCGCGTGGCGGCTTTCTCAGCAACGCCGAAGACATTTCGGGTGGCGGGGCGAAACTGGTCAAGCCCTTGGCTTGGAACGAAGATATCCAGGCGCCGTTCCGTTTGTTTTTCATCTTCGACCAGGACACCGTGGTCGACCTGCGCGCCACCCTTGTGCGCGCCAGCGAAGAACACCTCGCGTTCCAGTTCGAC
>JBBSIY010000472.1:0-1886 GCA_038257785.1 Lysobacterales bacterium | reverse complement strand
ATGCCGGGAAAGAACGCCGCGTGTGAGTCGCCGGCGAGCTTTGAATACACCTCGAAAATACCGAGGTCGCATTTGGCAAGCACCATCTCCATGTCGTCTATTAGCGTGGCAAAGAACGGCCAGTCGCGGGCCAGTTCTTTAATCGCGTCGAGCCCTTCGCGCTCGATCGCCATTTGCAGGGCGCTACCAACGCCGTACCACGCGGTGAAACCTGAGCGATTCTGCGACCACGCAAACACCCACGGAATGGCGCGCAGGGACTGCGCTCCTGCCTGCCCGCCAGCGGCGCGCTTGGCGGGCCGCGAACCCAGCTTCAGCCGCTCAATGACATCAATCGGCGTTGCTTCACGGAAATACGCGACGAATCCTTCGCGGTCATGAACCAGCTCGCGATAGACGCTGCGTGAGTGCAGGGCAAGCTCAGTCGCCAGCTCGCGCCAGCGGGCCTCGCGTGGCTCTGGCGGCCGCGGCCGCAGGGATGCGCGAATTACAGCGCTGGTCGCCTGCTCAAGATTGCGCAGCGCCAACGCTCGAATGCCGTATTTTCGATGAATGACCTCGCCCTGCTCGGTCAGGCGCAAACGGCCGTCAACCGATCCACGCGGCGCAGCGATCACCGCGCGCTCAGTCTTGCCGCCGCCGCGGCTCGCGGAACCGCCGCGACCATGAAAAAACGTCAGCTGGATGTTGGCCTCTCGCGCCAGCGTGACCAGCGCGACCTGACAGCGCTGAATCGCCCAGCGCGACGCCAGCAAACCCGCATCTTTGGCGCTGTCTGAGTAGCCGAGCATGACGATCTGCTGTTCCCCGCGCGCGCGCAGATGCGCTCGATAGGCAGGGTCTTCCAGCAGCTGCCGAAGCACTTCCGGCGCTGCGTCAAGATCATCGACGGTTTCAAACAGCGGCGTGACGTCAATCGGCGTGCGGCCATTGGCGTCCACATCACCCGCCATCTTGGCCAGTGCCAGCACCGCGAGCGCATCGGCTGCGCTGCGGCTCATGCTGACGATGTAAGGCCCAAACGCACGCTCACCATCGCGCTGGCGCAAATGGCAGCGGGCACGGAATACATCAAGCACGCTGCGTGCCGCGTCAGCGTCGAGATTTGGCGCTGTCTCGTCACCCAGCCACAGCCGCGTTAAGCGTTCGACACGCTCAGCAGGCGGACGCTGCGGCCATTCGGGATCTGCCAGCAAATCAGCCAGCGCGTCGTCATGCGCACGCGAGTCCTGCCGCAGATCGAGCGTCGCCAGATGAAAACCGAAGGCGTCGATCTTGCGCAGCACGCGCTGTACTGAGAAAGCACCGGCATGCGCACCGCGATGCGCCAACAGGCTTGCATGAACGCGCTGCAAATCGGCACGAAATTCGGCGGGATTCGCGTAGCCAGCGCGCGGCGCGTTGTCACTGCCGGCGGACTCAACCTCTTTTAGCGTAGCGCTGAGACGCGCGGCCATCAGGGCCAGCAGCTGGCGATACGGCATGGTTCCGTGCCGGGCTTTCAGACGCGCCGCCGTGCGCGGCAAACGCGCCGAATAGTCAGCGATCAAGCGATTGATCCCAGGATCAACCGACACCAGCTCGGTCGATTGGCTAAGCAAACTCGACAAATGCGCCAGATCGCGACGGTAGGCCGTCACCAGAAGCGCGCGCTGCGAATTCAGCGCCGCCGTCATCGTGTCGGCCCCCACGTTGGGATTGCCGTCCATATCGCCACCGACCCAGGAGCCAAAGCGCAGCGGTGCCGACGGCAGCGATTTGGCATCCTCACCCAAGGCAATGTGCAGCGACTCGATAAATGCCGGCAGCACGCGGTACAGCACGTCGGTCAGGTAAAAACTGACGTGCTCAAGCTCATCGGCGACGGTGGGGCTGGTCGGCGCACT
>JBBSIY010000471.1:0-1945 GCA_038257785.1 Lysobacterales bacterium | reverse complement strand
TTCGGCCGCGCTATTTCCTGCCAGCCTTCCTAGTGTTGACCAGCGCAATTGCGGGTGGGCTAGCGATGCAGATGTGTGAGCAGCTGATGCAGATCGGCTGGCTCGACGGGGGTATGCCGGTGTGGGACACGGATTGGTTGATCAACGAACGCTCGTGGGTTGGCCAGCTGCTGCACGCACTGTTTGGTTACGACGCCAATCCTGATCGCACCCAGGCGCTGGGGTATTCGTCGGTTTTGCTAGCGATGGCCGCCGCATGCGCCCTGCAGGCAGTGCGCTATCGGCACGCCGAGCATGAATAGCGCGGTCGGCTTGTTGTTGGCATTGGTCGCGTTGCTGCCGACATCAACCGTTGGCGCGGCTACGAGTGGCATCTATCACCCTTATGTCAATCAAGGTGAGACAGAGATCGAGTACGCGGTTACGTGGCGCGGTATAGGTGACGGCGCGCTCTCGCTCCAGCACGTCAGTGTTGCCCACGCGTGGACTGATCGTCTTTCGACTGAGCTCTATGTTGTGTCTGAAAGCGCCGGGCACAGCGGCCGTCGGCAGCACGCTTACGAATTCGAGGCTATCTGGCAGCTCAGCGAACCGGGTGAGCGTTGGGCCGACTGGGGTCTGCTGTTCGAACTGGAGGATGGCAAAGATGCGGCGCAGAGTGAGCTGAGCGTAGGCGTGCTGCTGGAGAAAGAGGTCAGTCGGCGCTGGGTTGCCGCCGTTAACGCCATTGTGGAATACGAGTTCGGTGGCGAGCTTGGTGCCGACGTCGATACCGCATTTCGCGGGCAGCTACGCTATTTGCACAGCCCGTTTTTCGAACCTGGTATCGAGCTGTACCTTGATGACGAAGACTACGCCGCCGGCCCGGCAATTTATGGGGCGCTGCGCATTGCGGCCGGCAAGCAACTGCGTTGGCAGCTGGGCATTCCGTTCGGCATTGGGCATCGCACCCCGGCGCGCAGCGCGCGGTTTCAGATCGAGTACGAGTTCTAGCGCGTCGCCGCTGGCGAGGGTGCTTCAGCAGTCGCGTCACCTAGCGCAAACCGAATGGTGCCGTCGCTGACCTGCTGGTCGCTACGCATTCCGCCGAATAGCAGAAAGTAGCCGTCATCCGCGATGAGGCCGCGAAAATCCATGCCCGCTTCAGGCAGCGGCGCATGCGTGGTCCAGCTGCGCGTGGTCAGGTCAAAGCTCACTACGGTATCGCTCGGCTGCGCGGGCTGGCCATCGTAGCCAATGCCGTCAAAGTTATACGGCCGCGTGCTGCCGCCGGCGAAGACAATGCGTGGCGTGTCGGTGGCGTCAATCACGCCGGTCGCACCGCTGCGATATAAAGGCGCGCCGGGGTGCGCTGGCAGTCGCGACCAATCGATCTGACCGACGGCTTCGGCGTTAAAGTGACCCTGCCAGCAGGCATCGCTAATGGCAAAGTGATTTTTGCCATCGGCGAGCGTTTGCGCGGTGACGCCGTCGCACACCACCAGCTTGTCGTCGACCATGCCGCCGGCGTGGCCGAACACCGGCTTACCCGGCCACGGCGTGCCCGCGATCCACGCTTTCTCGCGCGTGTCGTAAATCTGCACATCGCTGACATTGCCGGTGTTGTGCCAGCCGCTGACCAGCACGATCCAGCGCTGCCGCCAAACCACCGCGACCGCGTCATCGACCGGCACCGGCATCTGCGACTCCAAAAAGAACGCGTTGGCGCGCGGATCGAAACGCAGCACTTCTGGCGTCGATGACTCCGCGCCGTCGGCAGCCACGGTGTAGCCACCGAACAGATAAATCTGACCGAACACCTCTGCCGCGACGCTCGCCAAGCGTCCCTGTGTAACGGGTATTGCCGGCAGCGCTCGCCACTGCCCGGTGCGCAGATCATAGGCATAAGCATCGCGGGCGATGTCGCTGTGGGTTTTGCCTGCGCCGAGACCATAGAACGCGAACA
>JBBSIY010000470.1:0-1966 GCA_038257785.1 Lysobacterales bacterium | reverse complement strand
GTGACGACCAGCGGCCGCGCGCCGCATTCAACCAGCGGCTGACCCAGCATATCTAGGGCAACGCTGTCGCCGGCGTACGCAATATTGTTGCCGTCGCTGCCCACGCGATTGACGCCGATGCAGTAGCTCAAGTTCTCTATCGCGCGAGCGGCGAGTAGGGTTCTCCAGGCGTGCCTACGCGCGGCAGGCCAGTTGGCGACAAACAGCACAAGGTCATAGTCGAAACGCTGCGCCTTGGCGTCGAACACATTGCGAATGAACACCGGAAAGCGGAGGTCGTAGCAAACCAGCGGTCGCACGCGCCAGCCGAGAAGATCGACGGTGATGCCGTGCCGGCCGGCGGCATAGCGCTGGTGTTCGTTCGCCATGCGGAATAGATGCCGCTTGTCGTAGTGCTCTAGGCTGCCATCTGGCCGCGCCCATATCAGCCGATTGAATACGTGATCATCGACGCGACACTGAATACTGCCGGTGACGACGGCATCGACTTCGCGCGCGAGTGACGACATCCAGGCGACGGTTGGGCCGTCCATGCCTTCGGCCGACGCCAGCGCATCGTTGCTGAATCCCGAGGTGAAGGTTTCGGGCAGTACAACGAGGTCAGTTGCGCCGATCAACGGTCGCGCGAGGTCGCCATACAGCTGGCGATTGCCAGCAGGGTCATGCCACAGGGTCGCCGCTTGAATCAGCGAGACGCGCAGGTCACGCGGCACGCTCATAGCGCGAGCAGCCGATCAACCGCTGCCTGCAGCGTCTGTGGGCTCTTCGCAAAACACAGCCGCGCTAGACGTTGGCCTTTCGGCGGTGCCTCGTAGAAAGGCGATAGCGGAATGGCGGCAACGCCGTGTTCGATGGTGAGCCAGCGGCAGAACGCGAGGTCGTCGAGATCTGACACCGCTGAATAATCAACCAGTTGAAAATAGCCTCCGGCCACCGGCAGCGGTTTCAGCTTTGTCGGCCGCAGCATGGCGCGGAACGCGTCGCGCTTTTCGGCATAGAAGGCGGGCAGCTCGTGATGATGCTCGGGATGAGCGGACATCATCTCAGCCACCGCCCACTGCGCCGGGGTGAAGCTGGCGAAGGTGTTGTACTGATGCACCTTGCGAAATTCGGCGCTCAACGCCGCAGGCGCCACGCAGTAACCCAGCTTCCAGCCGGTGCAGTGATAGGTCTTGCCAAAGCTTGAAATGACCAAGCTGCGTGCGGCTAATTCTGCGTGTGCCAACACGCTGAGGTGACGCGCGTGGTCAAACACCATGTGCTCGTAGACTTCGTCGCTGAGCAGCAGGATGTCGGTGTCGCGCAGGATATCGGCGAGGGTATCGAGATCGCTCTGATCGAAAATCGCGCCGCTGGGATTGTGCGGCGAGTTGGTCATCAACATGCGCGTGCGCGGCGTTATCGCGTCGCGCACCGCCTGCCAGTCAACCGCAAATGTCGCCGGATCGAGCGGCACGTGCACGGCGATGCCACCGGCTAGGTCAATCGCCGGCTGGTAGCAGTCGTAGCAAGGGTCAAGAACAATCACTTCTTCGCCCGCGCGCACCGTCGCGTGGATGGCGTCGAATATGGCTTCGCTGCCGCCGCTAGTGACGGTGATATCTGTCTCAGGATTGACGGCCGCGCCGTAGCAGTCAGCAATTTTTGCGGCGATGGCCTGCCGCAGCGGCGCAATGCCAATCGCCGGCGCGTACTGGTTATGGCCCGCCTGCATCGCGCGCGTCAGCGCATCGACCAAGGGCGGCGGGACCGGGAAATCAGGAAAGCCCTGGCCCAAATTGATCGCCTTATGTTCGGCGGCAAGCTGCGACACGACTGAAAAAATCGTCGTACCAACGCTGGGGAGTTTGCTGTCTAAACGCATTGATTCATTCCATCACGCGGCATAGCCCGGATGCAGCGCAGCGCAATCCGGGATTGGGCAAACCTGCCGAAGGTCGGCCACGGATTGCGCTGCGCTGCATCC
>JBBSIY010000469.1:0-1988 GCA_038257785.1 Lysobacterales bacterium | reverse complement strand
TGCCGGCCTCGCAATGAAGGTGCGGAGAGGCGAATTGAAGCTAATTAGTAGACGTCCCGCAGGTAGCGAAGATGGTCTGCTAACTCGCTAAGTACCGCGCTGGCGTCTTCGAGACTCTAGCCGCCGTGGGTCGCGATAACCTGCACCAAGGCGTGGTGAACATCGGGTGCCATCGAGGTGGCATCGCCACAGACATACACCGTCGCTCCGCCGTCGATCCACGCCCACAGCTCACGCCCGGCCTCGGCGAGCGCGTGCTGCACGTAGCGCTTGTGGGCTTGGTCGCGCGAGAAGGCGAGATCGATACGCGACAGACCGCCGCGCTTTAGCGCGTCCTGCCACTCAAGCTGATACAGAAAGCTACTGCGCGCTTGACGTTCGCCGAAGACCAGCCAGTTGCGGCCGCCGGCACCGGTCGCTACGCGCTCTTGCAGAAAACCGCGGTAGGGCGCAACGCCCGTGCCAGCGCCAATCATGATGATGTCGCGGCTGCCATCGGCAGGTAGGCGGAAGCGCGCGTTGGGTTCGATGAAAACGCGCAGTCGGTCGCCATCAGCGGCGTCGGCTACATGGCTGGATGCCGCGCCAATATGACTCAGGCCGTCGAATGCATAGTTGACGCGGGCGACGGTTAGATGGGCTTCATCCCCCACGGCGCTGGCGCTAGAGGCAATCGAATACAGACGCGGCGCAATGGGGCGCAGCGCGGCCACGAGGTCGGTTGCGGTCCACTCCGCGCGGTGTCTACGCAGCAGATCAACCGGCTGATAGGTGCGCAGTAGCGTCGCGGCATCGTTATCGATAGCGGACCTGAGGTCGCTGTCCATGCTGCGCTCGGCATGTGCCAAGAGCAAAGGCCGACTGAGCCGTGTCAGTTCGCGCTCGTCCGCCAGCCATGTCGTGAGCGGCAGGCTGCGACCGCTGTGCTCGACGAGGGTATCGCCGTCCAACTTGGCGGCTTGCAGCACTTGCTGAACTAGCGAGGTGGCGTTACGCGGCCAAACGCCCAGCGCGTCGCCAGGCTGGTAGCTCAGACCGGCTCCCGCCAGCGAGATTTCTACGTGACGCACGTCTTTATCCGCTTCGCGCGCTGTGATGCGCTGGTTCTCCAGCACCTCCGCAGCAAACGGCCGCTCGCGACTCCATGAGGTGCCAGCAGGCCGAAGCGGTGTGATGGTAGCGCTGACCAGCGGCTGTGGTTCGGCAATCTCCTGCACGCGGGCCAGCGCGGTGTCGATCCACGGCGTCGCGGCGGTCTCGAAATCAAGGTCGGCATCCACGCGATCGGCCAAGCGCTGCGCGCCGAGTTCAGCAAGGCGTTCATCCAGCTGCCGTCCGGTGATGCAAAACTGCGGATAGCTGGAGTCGCCAAGGGCGAGCACCGAATACTTCAAAGCCGGCAGTGCTGGGGCGCGCCGACTTGCGAGAAACTCGAGAAATCCCTGCGCGTCTTCTGGCGGATCGCCGTCGCCCTGCGTGCTGATGACCACCAGCATCAGTCGCTCATTGTCCAGCTCCTGGCGGACGTAGTCGCCCGTCGCCAGTACGCGCACATCGAGCCCTGAGCCAGCTGCCCGCTGGCCAATGCGCTCCGCCAAGCGGCGCGCATTGCCCGTTTGTGAGCCATACAGAACGGTTAGTCGCTGTCCGGCGGGCTTTGCCAGCGGTGCCGTTGTTGGCGTACCGCGACCGTTTGCCACGCCCGCCATATAGCCGGACAACCACTGCAGGGCGCTCGTATCGAGGCCTGTGACCAGCTGGTCAAGCAGCTGCTGCCGACCACTGTCGAGAATTTCGGGGTATAGACTTTGGCGGACGGCCGTGTGCGGAGGCATGCGCAGGCTCCTTTGGGGATGCAGGCATGCTCGGCGTCGCCCGCCAGCCGGTAAAAGGATCATCGGCCATGGCGATATGCCTTTACCGAATGAGCACGCTGCAGGTGGTGAGTTGCGGCGTCCCCGAAGTCCCGGCATGGCGGAACTTATTTA
>JBBSIY010000468.1:0-2007 GCA_038257785.1 Lysobacterales bacterium | reverse complement strand
CTTCGCGCTTGAGCGCCGAATAGATCGGTGGGCGCTGCCGAATTCGCCCGCAGAAATCCGGCAGCAGCGCCTCAATTGCCTCACGGGTGACATGCGCATGTGCACGTTCGCGCAGCGGCGCGCCGTCAGCATCGTCGGTGTCTGTAGTAATGCCGAGGCGTGCAACCGTGTGGTACGCCTTGGACGCCCCGAGCAGCAGGCCAGCGATTTTCGTGGCCTCGCCAAAGCACAGTGGAAGCAGGCCGGTGGCTAGCGGATCGAGCGCGCCGGTGTGACCACCCTTCTGAGCACGAACGAGATGCCGAACTCGCTGCAACGCCTGGTTGGAGCTCATGCCGGCCGGCTTATCGAGCAGCAAAATGCCGTCGAGACGACGAAACAGCGTGCGCGGGCGATCCGATGGCCGCTTGGCCACTGCTGTAACCGCTATTCGGCAGGCGGCAGGTCACGCAACAGCGCGTCAATGCGCTCACCGCGATCTACCGAGTCGTCGTAAAAGAAATGAATCTCCGGCACATGACGCATGCGCACGGCCTGCCCAAGCTGATAGCGAAGCTCGGGTGAAATCTCCTTCAGCGCCTTCATCGCCTCAGTAGCTCGCTCACTCTCCAACGCCGTGATGAATACCTTGGCGTGCGCGAGATCTCGGCTGACTTCAACATCCGACACGCTGACCGATGGCAACCCGTGCTCACGCACCGCGGCGTGCACGATCTGCCCAATGTCGCGCCGCAGCTGAGCGGCGACGCGGTCGGTACGATGGAAGGACTTTTTCACGGGATTTCTGTTTGCGGATTCGGGATTCAGGATTCGGGTTGGCAAAAGCGGGAAGCGGGATCTTAGGCGGGGTCTCGCTTCTACGAATCCCCAATCCCCAATCCCGGCGCTTACAGCGTGCGCTGCACCTCGATACGCTCGAAGCATTCGATCTGGTCGCCAGCCTTGACGTCGTTGTAGGCCTTCACCGCGATACCGCACTCGGTGCCGAACTTGACCTCGTCGACCAACTCCTTGAAGCGACGCAGCGATTCCAGCTCGCCCTCGAAGATGACGACGCTGTCACGCAGCACGCGGATCGGCTTGCTGCGCTTGACCACACCTTCGGTAACAAAGCTGCCGGCAACCGCACCAAACTTCGAGCTGCGGAAAACGTCGCGCACTTCGGCCAAGCCGATGATCTCTTCGCGCACCTCGACCCCGAGCAATCCCGAGGCGACCTGCTTCACCTGATCGATAACGTCGTAGATGATCGAGAAGTAGCGCAAGTCGAGTGCGTTTGACTCAATGACGCGACGGGCCGATGCGTCGGCACGCACGTTGAAGCCGATGATGACGGCCTTTGATGCCGACGCGAGCGTCGCGTCTGACTCGGTGATGCCACCGACGCCTGACGACACAACGTTGATGCGGATGAGCTCGTTCGAAAGCCCAACCAGCGACTCGCGCAGCGCTTCGACCGAGCCTTGAACATCAGCTTTGACCAGCAGATTAAGCACCTGCTGCCCCTCGCCTTTGCCCATCTGCGCCATAACGTCTTCCATGCGGTTGCCCGCCTGCTTAACCAGCCGGCTTTCGCGACGCTTGGTCTCACGCTGCTGCGCAACATCTTTAGCCAAGCGCTCGTCCTCGACCACGACAAAGTCATCGCCGGCATCGGGAACGCCCGAGAGCCCAAGCACCACGACCGGAATCGATGGACCTGCGTCGGGCACCTGTTGACCCGTTTCGTTGAACAGCGCACGCACGCGGCCGTACTGCGTGCCGCAGACCAAATAGTCGCCCTTCTTCAACGTACCGGTCTGCACCAGCACGGTTGCGACGGGCCCGCGACCCTTGTCCAACGTCGATTCAATCACCACGCCACCGGCACGCGAGTCGACCACCGCGCGGAGCTCCATGACTTCGGCCTGCAGCGAGATGGCGTCCAGCAATGCATCAACGCCCTGGCCAGTCTTAGCCGACAGCGGCACCATCTGCACATCACCGCCGAAGTCTTCCGAAAGAACT
>JBBSIY010000467.1:0-2012 GCA_038257785.1 Lysobacterales bacterium | reverse complement strand
TTATCGGCAAGATAAAGCGCCGCCGCAAATGCGGACGCTGATCCGACCTTGTCGAGCGCAGCTAGCGCCTCAGCCTCGCTGCTGAAAGCGATCGATGGAAATGCAGCCTTGGACGCGTCCCGCACAGCTGCGGCGGCAGCGCGCACCCCGGCGATAGGATCACCTTCAGCGTGCTCTCGCAGCGCCGTATCGATGTCGCGCTTGAGACGGCAAGCTCGTTCGGCATTAAGGCCCAGCGTGAGCAGCGCGCGGATGTGTTCCGGATCAGTGACGCGTCCCGCTTCGAGGGCGCTCCATGTCTTGCTCTCCAGCGACCAGCCTGCCCTGGCGGCCGGCAAAATCGCCGCGCGCGCTTCTGTATCGAGATAGGCCAGCATTTCAGCCGGCTCGCCACTGACGAACACTGCATCGTCGAAGATTTGATCACCGGTCAACACGCGCTGCTCGCCAGTCCAGCTGTCAATCGCGCGCTGTCGCAGACTGACGCCGACGATGCGACCGGATGGACCATCCGGCGCATAAAGTTTGTACGCCGTGTAGTAGCTGACCTCGCCAGCTAGGAGTTCAGTGGTCGTGTCCACTGCCACACCAATGTCGTCTACGCGGCCGCGCATTTGAAAGCGCTTGCCCACGCCCGTCACGTTGAGGCCAAGCTCCGCCGCGACCGCCTGCATGGCTTTGCCGCTGCCTTGCGTCTGCCACCACTCATAGGCAATAGCCGCGGCAAATCCGAGCAATATCAGGGCTATTCCGACCCAACCGCCAAATGCTTCAACCACCGATTTTCTCTCACTCATTGCCAGGACCTTTTTGGCGCGATACGCATCGGTAGAGTCGCATCACGCGTGCGCCGAGCCTTCGATCAATCAGCTGGCGGCTTAATGGCTAGTGCAGTCTCCACAGGACGACGGCCGGTGGTGTCTTGCTGACAACGGTGCGGACCTTGGCCGGATTGTTGCCGGTAGGCGTCCGATGGGGCTTGTAGATGTTCACGCGCTTCTTGCGGCTGCGTTCGGACAGCCAAACGATGAGATGGCGGTCGTCGGGTGAGAAAACCGCGTCTGCAACGGGTCGATGGTGCTCACGGCAGTTTGATGAGCTTGGTTGCGCTAGCCGCCAAACGCATACCGAGGCATCGTCGAGCGCGACTGCAATAAGACTTCCGTCAGACGAAAGCGCCACGGTTTTCGCATCCTTGGTGAGGGTCGTTTCCCAGATTCGCTCGCCAGTCTTGGCGTCTAATACGAACGCTTGGCGACTCGCCTCCACGACTGCGAGACGGGTGGCGTCGCCTGAGAACGACAGCGGAACGGACTCCGCGAATGCCAGCTTATCGATATGCATGAACTCGATTTTGATCGGCATCTCGAAGACGGCAGCAGAGTCTCTCGAGCGAATTGACAGTCGCCCATCTGCCAGCGCCAGCGCGTAGCGGTCGCCGACAGGTGCTGCGGCCGAGGAGCCCTCCGCACCCACGGGGACCGTCTCGTGCTTCGCCGTGCCATCACTGAAGTGGGCTTTCTTCTCGTCCACGTACAGAACCCGCCCATCATCAAACGTAGCGCGACTCCACACCGACGGAAGTGAATCGATGACGTAGCTGCCGCCGCCGTCTAGCGGTGCGGCGAGGCTGGAGCGATCACGCAGGGCGGCAGAGCCGACGCATGTGCGTAAGGCTGCGTTGCTCTGTCGCTGATTGAGACTCTCGCAAGAGAGGGAACTAGCCCCGCAGCCTGCCAACAGCCAAAGCGGCCCCGCAGCAAGAAGGAACGCGCGCTTTGCAAGCATCAGGGATCCACCTCCGAATTTTTGCGTATCAGCATCACGTCGCAAACGATTTAGCGCAACTCCACTCGACTATGAATTGCGCCGGAGCCGAGATCAAATCGGTCCGGCGCAGGCACGCAAACCCAGCTGATCGCACGCCGCGATCAGCTGGCGGCACTTACCAAATCACCACCTTGGCATCGCCTTGGCGCACCATCGGATCACCAGGCTTGCAGTCAAACGCT
>JBBSIY010000466.1:0-2028 GCA_038257785.1 Lysobacterales bacterium | reverse complement strand
GCATTGCCCCAGGTGGCCAGCGCGCGTTCGAAATAGCGCGTCGCTTCCTCAAGCTCCAATCGTTGCAAAAGAGCTACGCCGAGATTGGACTGCGCGATGCCGACCTCTTGCGGCCCAGCATCGCTAGCGCGTTCGATCTCCGCGACAGATAGCCGCTGCAAGGCGACGCCCTCGTCCATCTCGCCCTGCTGCCGCAGCAGGGCAGACCGTACGTTCATCACGTGGGCGCGGAGCCGGGTCGGCTGCGGTGGCAGTTCGCCCAACACCGTTTCCGCCGCGACAAGCTTGCTATTCGCGGCCTCCAACTCACCTTGTCGCAGCAGCACGGCCGCCAGCTGGTAGTGCGCCAGCGCTAGATCGTTGGCATTGGTCGCGGAATCGGCAAGCTCAAGAAACCGCTCCGTCAAGGCGCGGGTGGCCGGCATGTCGCCGAGCGTGAAGTACAGCTCGCCAAGCGCCAACAGAACGGAACGCCGGAGCACCGGATCGTCGCCGTATAGGTTGCCCAGCTGCGTCGCGCTGGCATCCAGCATTTGCTTGGCCGTGACGTCGCCACCCCGCGCAGCGCCATCGCGAAAAATTAGCATCAGGTGCTCACGTAGCGCGTCCTGACGCTGTGCTTCGCGCAGCGCCATGTCGCGTTCATCGCGGGCGATGCTGGCCTGCCAGGTGACGCCAATTAAGCCACCTAACAGACTCACGCCAGCGAGTCCTGCCAGTCCAACAGATAGCCAATGTCGACGCACAAATCGCTGACTGCGATACCAGCGCGTAGCGGCGCGCGCCGAAACTGGCTGGCCATGGCTGTATCGCGCAAGATCATCAAGCAGTGCGCTGACCGAGGCATAGCGCGCGCTCGGTGTTTTTTGCAGGCACCGCGCGACGATGGCGTCGAGATCGCCACGCAGCGCGGGCGCCCACGATCCACCAGCAGAACGGTTGGCGGGCGGCGCGTCGTCATTGCAAATCGCCCCGACCGCTGCGGCAAGGCTTTCAGCCGCATGCGGAAACGGGTGGGCGTCGCACAGCATCACAAACAGCAGGGTGCCAAGCGCGTAAACGTCAGTTAGCGTGCTTATCGATTCAGCGCGGAGCTGCTCGGGGGCGGCGTACTCCGGGGTGAACAGCGCTTGCGTTCGCGCCGGTGAGCTGGGCTCGTCATTCAACCGCGCGATGCCGAAGTCGAGCAGTACTGCGCGGCCGTCCTGCGTGATACGGACGTTGCCCGGCTTGATGTCGCGATGCACCACCAGCTGCTGATGCGCGTAGGCAACAGCAGTGGCGACCTGCGCAAACAAGCCGAGGCGCTGATTCAGGCTGGACGGCTTGCGGGTCAGCCAGACGCCTAAATCGTCGCCCTCAATCCAGCTCATCACTAGATATAGCTGACCACGTTCGGTGACGCCACCGTCAATCAGCCTAGCGATATTGGGATGATCAAGCCGCGCTAAAAGGTCGCGCTCACGACGGAAGCGTCCAGCCTGTCGCGCACCGTCACCCGCTAGCAGCTTGATCGCCACCGTCATCTGAAAATTGTCGTCGGCGCGTTCGGCGCGATAGACGGTAGCCATGCCGCCGCGCCCCGCGAGCGCTTCGATCCGCCACGGCCCCAGCAGGCTGCCGACCGCAAGCTCATCATTGCCTAGCGAGGGGGTATCCGATGCGAAGTGGATGCGCGCTATCGGCGAGCGCAGCAAGGGTGACTCCGTGTCGAGGCCTGTCAGCATGCGCTGCAGCGGAGCGATTAAATGCGGCGACTCTCGGCCGATGGCATCAAGTCGGTCTGCGCGCTCATCGTCAGGCGAATCGAGTAGCTCATCGAGCAGATCATCAAGCTGACGTAGATCGCTGTCGCTTAAGGCCTCGAAGAACGTGCTCATGGGTTGCCCAGCGCCGCACCCAGCCAAGCCTTTGCTTTCTCCCAATCACGCCGAACGGTTCGGTCGGTGATATCGAGGATCTCGGCGGTTTCTTCCTCGGTAAAGCCGCCAAACCAACGGCAGGTGACGACCTGGGCCAGACGTGGAT
>JBBSIY010000465.1:0-2039 GCA_038257785.1 Lysobacterales bacterium | reverse complement strand
GTGCTCGCCCCAGACCACGCGAGTAAACGAGACCAAATAGTTAGCGGGCGTCACCAGATGGCGCATCACAGGATAGTTGCGCATCAGCGCCGACAGCGTCTGAAATGAGAAGCCCACCGCCGCTACAGCCACGAGCAAAGCGAGCAGCAAGGTTGCGGTACGGATCAACACAGCGCGCAGCCACGACCGACGCAGCAGCCGCACCCGCCAGACGAAAATCGTCGGCAGCAGGCCAAACACTGCGACGCTGCTCAGCATGCTGGTCGATATGAGCTCGAACGACTCCTTGCTGTCGGTATGCAGGATATTTCGGAGCATCTGTTGATCCAGATACACGCCGTAGTTGAGCATGTAGAACGACGCCAGCGCCGTCACCAGCAACAGTAGCGTCAACACGGGCTTGGCAGTCCATCGCGTCAAAAGAAGACTGATCAAAAACGTGTTGATGGCGCTGATGGCCACGATGAGACTTAAGGCTAGGCCGATGCCGCCGGGGCCGCTGAATGCGTTGGCCTCGGCCACGGCCGCAAAGAAAGGCCGATTGCAGAGCAGCGTGAAGTAGATAGCCGCGATCAGCGCCAGCAGCTCCTGGCTTATCGTCGGACGCTTCTGCAATAGCGCCATTACCCAGCGGCCAACGGGTGACTCTTGCCGCCGGGTGGTCTCATCACCCGCAACCATCGGGGACGACGGGGCAGAGGCAGCGAGTGAATAGTTCGACCACCAGCGTGGCCACTCGACGAGCAGAGCAGCGGACCAGCAGAGCGCCGCCGACCAAAGGTCATGCGACGCAAAATGTGCGCCACGAAGCTGCTGGCCAATGCCAAACAGCGCACCGAGCGCGATGCCGAACGCTAGTCCGTACCAGCGCCACGACGGCCTTATCGTGCGAAGAAAGAAGTAAAGGGCCAGCCACGCGTAGCCGGTGCCCGCGTGAGCTGCAGGAAAACAGCCCGACGTGCCCAAATCGCTGGATTTGAAAAACCCGAGGACCGGCTCGACACCGCCAAACTCGCGCAGATCCCACGGGCAATCAACGCCCGACCACGACTTAACCCATGCGACCACACCTACTGAGATCAGCGTGGCGAGGCACAGGCGCCCTAGAGGTTCGCGATAGGCGCGCCACTCGTTGCGACGACTCGCCACAGCCCACGCGACCACGATGCCAAGCCAGAGGAAAATGAACAGCGCGCGACCGCCCCGGTGCAGAATTTGCTCGGTCACCACGTGCTCGCGCAGTGTCCACGCCCCACCCTGCCACTCGTAAAGCTGGTGCGCGATCGTTAGGTCGACCGCCATGAGATGCATAAGCGTGAGCACAACGCCGAATATCAGCAGCGGCAGCCAAACGTGACCGAAAAGGAACCGTGACTTTGGGGACCACCTCTGTCCCTCGACGATCGCAGCTTCGGCTGCAAGCAGAGGCGCATAGTTCACGGGCTATCCGCGCCGTGGCTCAGCCGACGCTGCCTACTTGCGCGCTGCTTGTTGCTGACACTCATCCGACGACGCCTTTGCAATCCAACGTGGGCATGCAGGGTGTCGAAGCGGGCGTAGGAAGGCGGTCGGCTTCACGTCGAAACTTCGTCGGAGCCGCGTCGCAGGTGTGTTAACCCAAGCCTTGGCGAAATCAGTAAGTCAGTCGTGTGAGGCGTCCAAATACCGCCTGCTGCTATCCTTCGTGCTCATGCAAATGAAGTATGCGGAAGAGGATTGCCGAGTGATGCGTAAGCTTGCTGCCGTTTGTGTTCTGCTTCTGCTTGCCGCCTGCGCGGGTGGGCCAAAAGCGCGCTACTTCCCCCCAACGGCGAGCGTGCAGGAGCTGCGCGTGCTGGACGACGGTCGCTGGTCGATGGCGCTTTTAGTGCAGAACACCGCCCGCCTCACCGTCCGCGTGACGACCATCGAAGCCACATTCGAGATTGAAGGCATCGAGGCCGCACGACTGACGCATCCCTTGGATCTCGGCATTTCCGCAAGCGGGGTCGAGCGCGTCACGCTTGAATTCAACCCGACTCCCGCAGCCGCATCGGCGC
>JBBSIY010000464.1:0-2061 GCA_038257785.1 Lysobacterales bacterium | reverse complement strand
TTGGTGACCGCAGGGTCGCGCAGTTCGCTGGGCAGATCGGCGCGCACCCGTGCAACTGCGTCGCGCACATCGTTCACGGCTTCGGAGATGGGCTTTTCCAGCACGAACTCGACCATCACATACACCACGCCATCCAGCACGGTGGTGAAGATATTTTTGACGCCCTGCAGCGTTGCGACCGCGTCTTCAATCTTGCGCGCAACATCGGTTTCCAGCTGTGCGGGCGCGGCCCCGGGAAGCGAAGCGCTGACGGTCACGAGCGGCAACTCGATATCCGGAAAATCCTGCACTTCGTTGCTGCGATACGCGAAGAGCCCCGCGAGCGTTAACAACGCAAACAGCATGATCGCCGGGATCGGATTGCGGATCGAGAGCGTGGAGAAATTCACGCCGGTTTTCTCACACGGGAAACGTTTTTGACCAGATCGCCATCGTTCAGGAAACCCGCGCCGCTCACGACGAGCACAGTATCGGATGAAACGCCTTCACGCACCTCCACCTGGTCGCCGATCCGCCGGCCGGTTTTGATTTTGATCTGGCTCACCCGGTTGTCTGTATTCAAGCGAAACACATAGCTGAACCCATCGCGCAACACCACAGCCTGTTGCGGCACAGTCAGCGCGGTAGACGACCCCATCTCAAACTCACCCGAGGCGAACATCCCGGCTTTGGCGGGCGCATCGTTTGCGACACGTGGCAAGTCCACATAGACCAGCGCGGTGCGGGTTTGCGGATCAACCGTCGGCGCGATCATCCGTACCCGCCCTAAAAGCTGCGAACCATTCGCAACGTTGATCCGCGCCACCGTGCCCGGGCGTAGGCGACCTAATTCAGTTGCTGTCACCTCAGCCCGCCACTCGAGCCGCCCTTGCCGAATCATCCGAAAAAGTTCGGTGCCACCGGCAACGACAGCGCCCACGGTTGCAGTGCGCGCAGAAATGACGCCGCTGTCGGGTGCCAGCAGGCGGGTATGTTTTAACCGCAATTTTTGCGCAGCCAACATCGCGCGGCTCGCGGCGACTTTGGATTTTGCCGTTTGCTCGGCAGTGAAATATTGATTGATCTGCTGCGCGCTTAGCGCACCCGTCGATTGCAGCGTGCGCGCGCGTGCCGCGTTGGCGCTGGCCTCGGCCGCGTTCGCTTGCGTCTCGCTCAAACTCGCATTGGCTTGCGCGACATCGGCGTCGATGGTCTCAGCAGCAAAGGTGGCGAGCACCTGGCCTTTGCGTACGCTATCGCCGACATTGACCCGCACCTCCGTGAGCCGCAAGCCATTCGACTCGCTGCCAATGATGGCTTCTTGCCACGCCACGATGTTGCCATTGGCAGTAAGCGTGATCGGCAGGCGGGCCTGGGCGGGCAGGGCAGTGGTCACCGTCAGCGCGGGCTTGGGCGCGGTCGTTTTGCTCGCGTCGGCTGTTGTGTCGTTCGACGAAAACAACATCATCGCGCCGCCTATTAATACGAGCAGCAAGATAACTATCCACACGACTGGCTTCATCTTCAACGTCTTCATGTTTAATCGATCCATTTGTGCCAGAAAGGCGTGGGTGCGATAAGCGGCTTTGATTCCGAGCTGGGTGGCGGCACGGACTGCTGGGTGGCATCCCACCCGCCGCCTGCCGCGCGGTACAGCGCAATCCATGCGGCGATCCGCTCCTGCTGCAAGGCCACCACGGCCAGCTCAGCCGCAAACCGGGTACGGCGTGACTCTTCCAGTTCATACAGACTGGCGAGGCCATTTTGATAGAGGCTTTCGGTGCCGCCCAACGAGGTCCGAAAACCCTCGACTGCCTGCACCACATACTCGCCGCGCGCGCGCGTGCTCTGCAAATTGACCAGCGCTTGCTCGACTTCGCGCACCGCATTTCGGACGCTGCTCTGGTAGTTAATGACGGCTTCATCGTAGCGCACGCGGGCGGCTAGCAGGTTCGCGCGGCTTCTGCCGCCGTCAAATAGCGGTGTGCTAAGCGCCAGCGGGCCGATCGACCAGGTAGACAAGTCTGACGTAACCCCCCCTGCGATAAACCGCGTGGTCCCCACCGAGCCGCTTAAACTCAA
>JBBSIY010000463.1:0-2067 GCA_038257785.1 Lysobacterales bacterium | reverse complement strand
GCGGCATCCATGCGCTGCGCCGCTATCCCAACGGCGAAGAACGCTGCATCGCGTGCAAGCTGTGCGTGGCGGTCTGCCCTGCGCTGGCGATCACGATCGACTCGGAAAAGCGCGAGGACGGCAGCCGACGCACCACGCGCTACGACATTGATCTGTTTAAATGCATCTACTGCGGCTTCTGCGAGGAGAGCTGTCCAGTTGACTCGATCGTCGAAACGCACATCCACGAATACCACTTCGAGAAGCGCGGCGAGAACATCGTCAACAAGCTGCAGCTGCTCGCCATCGGTGATCGCTTTGAAGCCGAGATCGCCGCTAACCGCGCGCAAGACGCAGCCTTTCGCTGATCGACTATGACCTTCTCGCTTATCGCCTTTTATTTCCTCGCTGCCGTCACCGCAGGCTCGGCGCTGGCCGTTATCAGCGTGCGCAATTCGGTACACGCTGCTTTGTTCCTAGTGCTCACATTTTTCTCCTGCGCGTGTATCTGGCTGCTGGCCGAAGCCGAGTTCTTGGCCATTGCACTGGTGCTGGTGTACGTCGGCGCGGTCATGGTCTTGTTTCTATTTGTGGTCATGATGCTAGACATCAAAGCCGAGCCGCTGCGCGAGGGATTCACCCGCTATTTGCCTGTCGGTATCGTGATCGCGGGCGTCATGTTCGCCGAAATGGTGGTGTTGATTGGCGTAAGAAAATTCGAGCAGTCGTTTCCTGTCGATGATCCGGCGGCGGCGGCTGGCGTAAGCAACATCGAATGGCTCGGCAAGGCCATGTTCACTGAGTATCTATACCCGTTCGAAATCGCCGCCGTGATCCTTACCGTAGCGATCATCGCCGCCATCATGATCACCCTGCGCAAGCGCGTCGGAACCAAGCATCAGGATCCGAGCCGTCAAGTGCAGGTGCAGCGCGCAGATCGCGTGCGCTTGGTCAGCATGCCGGCGGAAAAGACGGAGACAAACAAATGATCTCACTGGGTCACTACCTAGTGCTTGCTGCCGTGCTTTTTTGCATTGCGGTGGCCGGTATTTTTATCAATCGCAAAAACGTCATCGTGCTGCTGATGGCGATTGAACTGATGCTGTTGGCTGTCAACCTCAACTTCATCGCCTTCTCGCGCTACCTTGGCGACGTGCATGGGCAGGTATTCGTGTTTTTTATTCTCACCGTTGCGGCCGCTGAGGCGGCGATTGGCTTGGCGATTCTGGTCAGCCTATTCCGCAATCGGGCAACAATTAACGTCGCTGAACTCGACAGCCTCTCCGGATAAGCCACGTGATCGAGCAATCCACACTACTGATCATTGCGCTGGCGCCGCTGCTAGGAGCCATATTGGCGGGGCTATTCGGCCGGCAGATCGGGCGCTCAGGCGCTCACTGGGTGACCATCCTGGGCGTCGCTGTCTCCTGCGCTCTGTCGTGCCGGGTGCTCTATGCGCTGGTGATGGAAGGCGCGCCGATTTTCAACGCCAACCTCTACACCTGGTTCGAGATTGCAGGCTACTCGGCCCACGTGGGCTTTTTGGTCGATAACCTCACCGCGATGATGATGGTGGTGGTGACCTTCGTGTCGCTTTTGGTGCACATCTACACCATCGGCTACATGGACGAAGATCCCGGCTATCAGCGCTTCTTCTCCTACATCTCGCTGTTCACTTTTTCGATGCTGATGCTCGTAATGAGCAACAACTTTCTGCAGCTGTTCTTCGGCTGGGAAGCGGTTGGGCTGGTGTCGTATTTGCTGATTGGGTTTTGGTTCAAGCGACCCAGCGCGATTTTCGCCAATTTGAAAGCGTTCCTGGTCAATCGAGTCGGTGACTTCGGCTTCTTGCTTGGTATAGCCGGCGTGCTGTATTGGATCGGCTCGCTGGATTACGCCACCGTCTTTGCCGCCGCGCCGGCGATAGCCGGCCTCACCTTCTCCCCATGGGGCGACGTGGTGTGGGCAGTGCCGACGTTCATCTGTATTTGCCTGTTCATCGGCGCGATGGGCAAGTCGGCCCAGGTGCCGCTGCACGTCTGGCTGCCGGATTCGATGGAAGGCCCGACCCCGATTTCAGCGCTGATC
>JBBSIY010000462.1:0-2077 GCA_038257785.1 Lysobacterales bacterium | reverse complement strand
TCGCTGCAGCTGGCGAGCATGAGCTGACGCACGCAGTTGGGAAGAAATGGCTGCGGTGCAAAAACTCTTTCAGCGAACAACTCTTTCAGCGAACCTGAGGGTGTTAGTTTCCAAACGCTCCGCAGTGCCAGACTTATGTTTCCATGAAGCCCGCAGTCGGAGCGCTGAACCTCGACGGTAGCGCGGATGCAGCGCAGCGGAATCCGCGAGCTTTTGAACATCGCGTGCCGGCCAAGGATTCCTCTGCGCCGCATCCGGGCTACAACCGGCAAAAAATGCCTTAGCCCGTGGGTCAATTGAGAGGCCGACGTCTTCGGTCGTGGACATTCGCATCCTAAAGTACCGCGACAACCGTCGCGCAGGTTACGGGTTGCCACGATGCCGCCAGCGTCTCGCAACCCTAGTTGGTTGATTTGCGCGCTGGTGGTGCCGCGCAAGGCTTGACAGGTCCGATTACGGATGTAATCTACATCCGTGTTTACGAACGTAATCGTCAGGCAAAAACCCCGTGCAGAATCTCGTTCAAATTAGTGAAGCCGAAAGTTTCGTCATGCAGGTCCTATGGGAGCGCGGCGCTTCCACCGCTGATGAGGTCCTGCTGGCCGTGGGCGACGCCAATAGTTGGCAGGAGTCCACCGTCAAAACGCTACTCAATCGCCTGCTGAAAAAATCGGCAATCGCTGCGGAAGCGGAGGGTCGTCGCTACCGCTATCGCGCGCTACTGGAACAATCGCAGTGGAAGCTTGAGACGAGCAGTGGCTTGCTCGACAGGCTGTTTGACGGACGCGTCGCACCGTTGGTCGCGCATTTCAGCGAGCACGGCAAACTCAGCAAGCAAGATATCAATGAGCTGCGCCAACTAATCGAGGAGTTTGATGATGAGCAGTGAACTGCTGCGCTACGTGCTCGGCGAAGTTTTGATTGACGGCTTGCTGGCAAGCTCGGCCGCCATCGTCATCGTGCTGTTGCTGAGACGTCATTGGGCAGCTTGGTTCGGTGCCGCGCATCTGCGACTGCTATGGGCGCTGGTCCCGATAGCCATGCTCGCCGTGGCAATTCCGCCGCGCACACAAGCGGTCGAATCGCTGCCTGCTCAGCTCGAAATCACGCGTGCGGGTCAGGTGTCGAGCAGCACGGTTACTAGCTTGTCTCGCTCCGATTGGCTCAGCGCTCTGGGTATAACTTGGCTACTCGGCAGCGCTGTGTTTGCGCTGTACTTCGGATGCCAGCAGTACAGATTTAGCCAGCGCACAGGGCGCGCGCGCGTTCGTGCGGACGGCGTGTGGGTCGCGGAGTCTGCCGATGTCGGCCCAGCGGTCGTTGGCCTCTTGAAGCCACGCGTCGTGGTGCCTGCAAATTTCGAACAGCGGTTCGATACGCAGCAGCAAGCCTTGATTCTTTCTCACGAGCGCAGTCATCTGCGCGGGGGCGATCTCTACGCCAGCGCTATCGCTACGCTTCTACGCACTGTCTATTGGTTCAATCCGCTGCTGCACGTCGCTGCGAAGCGCATGCGCCACGACCATGAACTTGCCAGCGACGCTGACGTCGTTCGCCACCACCCTTACGCGCGCCGGCGCTACGCCGACACGCTTCTGAATGCGCAACTGGCCGTCCCTGGACTGCCGGTCGGTTGCCTGTGGCAGTCCAGCCATCCGTTGAAGGAAAGAATCATCATGTTGAAGTCTTCGTTGCCCTCGCAGTTCCACCCACGTTTAGGGCTTTTTGTTGGGCTCGGCCTATCGCTTGCGGTCTCCGCATTCGCCTGGGCCGCGCAGCCGGCAAGCCCTGCTCCTGCTGCAGCAGCCACACCTGAATCGACAGCAATGACGCCAAGTGCGATGGGTGCCGATAGCGAAACTAGCTACCGCCGCCTTAAGCCACCGACCTATCCAAAAGTCGCACTGGACAACAGTCAAGCTGGGAATCTCGTCTTGCGGGTGTCCATCGATCCTCAAGGAAATCTGTGGGTAGGCGACTCCGCCACGCGTGATATTTATCGCTGTAGCTCAGACGGAAAACCTGAGCCCATTACCGGGGGCAAAATAGGTGTGCCGATGGACATGGCCTTCAAGTC
>JBBSIY010000461.1:0-2112 GCA_038257785.1 Lysobacterales bacterium | reverse complement strand
TTGCGTTAGGCGCACAAACCTCGGTAGCGCTAGATATTGAGAATCCGCATGGACGTGCGGTTGGCGTAGACGTCTTCGATCACGTGCCGGTCGGCTTCAGCTTCGAGGCACTGCCGCAGCGTGTGCACATTCCCGCGGACCAGGGCGTCAAGCTCAGCTACACGTTTCGCGCGCAAGAGCGAGGTGAGCATCATTTCGGAGCCTGCGAGCTGATGGTGGCCTCGCCGTGGCGATTATGGCGACAGCGCGTGCGTATCGGCGAAGCAAGCAACGTCCGCGTGTATCCAAATTTTTCTGCGCTTACGCGGTTTGCGCTGCTGGCGACCGATCATCGCTTGTCGCAGCTGGGGCTGTTGCTGCGTCGACGACGAGGCGAAGGTCTGGACTTCCACCAGCTCCGTGAGTATCGCGAAGGCGATGCGCCGCGGCAGATTGACTGGAAGGCAAGCTCTCGGATGCGCAAGCTGATTTCACGCGAGTATCGCGAAGAGCGCGATCAGCAGATCATTCTGCTGATTGACTGCGGCCGGCGCATGGCGGCGCGCGACGGCCCGCTTTCACATCTTGACCACGCGTTGAACGCGGCTTTGCTGCTTGCCTTCGTCGCCTTGCGGCAGGGCGATGCTGTGGGCTTAATGACCATGGGTGGCGTTGAGCGCTGGATGTCGCCGCGCAAGTCGCGTGCTTCGCTCGACGCGCTGATGGAGGGGTGTTTCGACCTGCGTGAAACGCTATCGAGCCCTGACTACCGCGCCTGCGCGACTAGCCTGCTGAAGCGTCAAACGCGGCGCGCGCTGGTGGTATTGATTTCCAACGTACGCGACGAAGACGATGACGATTTGCAGGCAGCTTTGGGGCTGCTGCGTCGCCGACACCGCGTGGTGCTAGCTAGCCTGCGCGAACCCATTGTTGAAGATGCCCTACATGCACCCGTTGATGCGCTCGAAGTGGCGCTCACGCATGCCGCCAGCGCCGAATACCTTGCGCGCCGCAAACGTAGCTTTGCGCGCTTTGAGCACGCCGCCATTTGCCTAGATGTAGAACCAGAAGCGCTGCCAATGGCGCTGGTCAATCGCTATCTTGAGTTAAAGCGCGAAGGCGCGATGTAGATTCCGGTCAGCTGGATCAGTCTGGCAAACGCTCGCGGATGGCCTGCGCCTCGTCCCAGTTTTCCAATAGCAAATCGACCAGCGTCGGGTCGAACTTAGTCCCACGCTGAGCCAGCATAAAATCGCGCACCTGCTCTGCTGCCCATGGCTCTTTGTAGCAGCGTCGGCTGCCAAGTGCGTCATACACATCGGCAATCATGGTGATGCGGCCGGAGAGCGGAATGGTCTCGCCCGCTAGCCCGGACGGGTAGCCGCTCCCGTCCCAGTTTTCGTGATGACTCAGCGCGATCTCAGACGCCAGCCGCAGCAGCGGGCGCTTAGCGTCAATTAGCATGCGATGGCCAATTTCCGCGTGCGTCCGCATGATCGATGACTCTTCCGCCGTATGCGGACCCGGCTTATTGAGGATGGCATCGGGCACGCCAATCTTGCCGATGTCATGCAGCGGCGCGGCGAAGCGATAGTTCTCCGCCTCATTGCGACTCAAGCCCGCTGCACGCGCCAGCATCTCAGCCACCTCGCCAACGCGTTTGACGTGACTTGCGGTTTCTTGCGATCGCGATTCTGCGGCACCGGCGAGTAGGCAGATGGTTTCCATCTGTGCTTCTGCAAGCTCCTGATTGAGGTGCAGGTTTTCGAACGCGATTGAGACATTGGTGCAAAACACTTCGACAAGTCGAAAGTCGAGTTCCGACAAGTCCCACGCCTCACCGACGTACAGGAGGCTTTCTGACTGCCGACTGTCAATAAAGTGCAGCACGTAGTGATCGTTACGAAACACGTGCTGCTTGGCATGAAACGCGAGATGTAGCGACTCGGCGACGTAGGCTGGCAGGTCGCGCTCGGCGTATTGATCGACGTAGCGCTCATAGCGACCGGTAGCGGCGGCCACTACGAAGTGGTCGGGCGTTGCGGTACGCGGCTGATTGATCTTGCAGTAAAGCGCCCCGCCTCGCATATCAAGCAGAGCCGTCAGCTGCGAAAGCACGGCGCAGGCGAACTC
>JBBSIY010000460.1:0-2145 GCA_038257785.1 Lysobacterales bacterium | reverse complement strand
CATAGCTACGCCTGGCACGACGCTATTCACGCGCTAATCGGCAGCGGCAGCAACAGCTGCGGTTTCAATGCGACAGCACCCTGCGACGACAACAATCATGGCACCCACACCATGGGCAGTATGGTCGGCGACGATGGCGCGGCCAATCAAATCGGCGTCGCGCCCGGCGCGCGCTGGATCGGCTGTCGCAACATGGAGCGCGGCAACGGTACGCCTGCGACCTATCTCGAATGCCTGCAGTGGTTCCTCGCCCCGACCGATGTGACCGGCAGCAATCCCGACCCCAGCCAAGCGCCGCACATCATCAACAATTCTTGGGGCTGCCCGCCATCCGAAGGCTGTGCCACGGTCGGCGTCCTGGAAGATGCCGTGAACAACCTGCGCGCCGCCGGCATTTTGGTGGTGGTCTCCGCCGGCAACAGCGGCTCGAGCTGCGGCAGTATCGACACCGCGCCAGCGCCCTATCCGGCAAGCTTTACCGTCGGCGCGACCGATATCAACGACGCTATCGCCAGCTTTTCTAGCCGTGGCCCGACCAGTGTCGATGGCGTGAGCCTTATCCTGAAGCCCGACATCAGCGGCCCCGGCGTTAACGTGCGCTCAAGCGTGCGCAACGGCGGCTACAGCAGCTTCAACGGCACCAGCATGGCTGGCCCGCACGTCGCTGGTGCAGCTGCACTGTTGATGAGCGCCGACCCCAGCCTGCGCGGCCAACCCGAGCGCGTGGAAGCACTGCTGCGCGCCAGCGCACGCCCGCGCACCAGCGCGCAGACCTGCGGCGATTTTCTTGGCAGCGCCGTGCCAAACGCCGTGTTCGGCCACGGCATCGTTGATGCCGAACGCGCCGTGGAGCTGCTCGGATTCGGCTTCCGCGACGGCTTTGAAGACCCAAGCTAGCCGCGGATGCGCCAAGCCGCTGTAGCGTGCCCAAGCTCAGCGAACTGGCGAAACGACCGAGTGACGCGCTGTTCGCAGCCATTCTCCTGTTCCGATGCACAGCGCAAGCCAGCTCAGTCCGACCGCATAGCCGGCGCAGACATCGCTCAGGTAGTGCACCTGCAGAAGCACGCGACTCGCGCCGATGACGGCGATCAATAGCGTCGAAATCGCCACGATGGCTCGATGCCAGCGCGGCCGACACAGCACCAACATCAGGTAGGCAGACATACCGTAGAACACCAACGATCCGGCCGCGTGACCACTGGGAAAACTGAAACCGGTCTCGATCGCAAAGCCATGATCATGCAGCGGCCGGGTGCGCTGGACGAAATCCTTCAGCACGCGCACCAGCAAACCGTTGCCGGCCAACGTAAACATCCATAGTCCTGCCAGCACGAAGCTTCGTGTGACTAGCAATGACAGTGCAATCACGACGGCGACTGCGGTCAGCACATCAACATTGCCCAGTTTGGTGACCCACGCGAGTGCGTGCAGCATCGTCTCGCCGAACGCGTCACGGATCGCGGCGGTGACGCGCAGATCGAGAGCGACTAGGCGGCCATCTCGCAGAACCGCTACCGCCAACAGAGCGAAAACGCCACTGGCCATGGCGAGTAGCCCAAGGGCGGTGCGCTTGCGCAGCATTGGCACCGGCACACCGCACTCAGCATGCGCGCGGCGATGCCACGCGACTGTCGTCGCGACGGCACCGAACGCAGTTAGCGCGACAAACATCCCAAACGCGTAGGCGTCAATGGCATCGATCAGCTCAGGCATCTCGCGTGGCCGCATTTGCGAAACGGATGCCGGCGCGGTTCATGGCGAAT
Source organism: Lysobacterales bacterium (assembly GCA_038257785.1). Lineage (GTDB taxonomy): Bacteria > Pseudomonadota > Gammaproteobacteria > Xanthomonadales > Xanthomonadaceae > JANNWF01. The sequence continues at coordinate 379 of JBBSIY010000460.1, read as the reverse complement.
ATGGCTGTGGTCACGTCAGTTTCACTGCGGCGACTAGGGTAAACGCAGCAGTGGCTTGCTGGCGAGCCGGCGTAATGACCATCGGCCTGATGCAATTGTGGCTCAGTCGCGCAAGGTCCGCGGCCTGCCGCCCGTGTTGGCTGGGTCGGGCCGCTGCGTCCCGACAGTAGCCATGGCGCCGAGTTGAGCGCGACCCGCGTTAAAGGCCCTCACACCCATCTCGAAACAGGCCATCAACATCCAGTCGAACGATGGCGGTTTTAAGGACCGACTGATTCGTCGGGCGGCGAAACACAAGCAGCACAACATACTGGCCATCGGTATCGATAGCGCTGACGCCCTGTTGGTTTTCGGGATCATCGCCAGTAGTAAACGTAAT
>JBBSIY010000459.1:0-2148 GCA_038257785.1 Lysobacterales bacterium | reverse complement strand
TTCGCTGCAAAAGGAGTTTTTCTACAGCCTCAACGCCGTGGTAAGCGGCTGCGCCGCGATGAAACATCAGGAAACATTGAAGCCTCTCCAAGCAGTCCGCTTGACCACATAGTTAGGACTCACCGCTCCGCGACGAAAGCACGCGATAGATCCTCGCTCCATCGTTGTTGGAATACGGTATGAGATTTGAAAAGAACATGATCGCGTTCACAACGGTGAAGACGATTGCGAAGCTACCAGTGACACGCGAGGTAGGGCTACCCAGCATGACGAGTAGTGAAATAGCGACCGCAAAAGCAAGTAGCTGCGCAAGTAAACCGCCTGCGAGAAAAAAGAGCTGAGCCTGCCGCCTGCGCGGAAACTCGGAAATGCAAAAGCCTCCGCCGGCGGTTACCACTAGGGCATGGACTTTGCAGCCAGCGCGGTTCGCGAAATAGGCGTGGCCCGCCTCGTGCACAAGAACAAGCAACGTGTACGCAACAACGGCAGACACCGTCGTAACCAAAGACATGTCACCCAAGATAAAAGCAATTGCGAGCCCGGCCGCTGGGAAGGACCAATGGACATAGGTGCGAACACCCGCAACAGTGAAGGACGCAAAGTAACCAGAGGTTGGCGGGGCAAATCCCAAGTGAGTCCTAACTTTAAGTAGACCCCAAAAGCGGGGTGTTGCACCGATGGTGGCTGGCGCTGCGACCCCCGTCAATCAGATTTTTCCTACGCACGAACAAGCCATTAGCCGACTGCGCTGGGGCTGCACATCGCTCAATCATGGCCCTCTTTGGGTTGATAGCGAGGGTGTATGCGTTACGAGAACGAAAGCAGGGGTGTAACCGCAAACAAACCGCCGAAGAAACAGCCACCTACTCCCCGCCTGTTCGACGAAATTGTTCGCGTTTTGCGGGTCAAACGCTACAGCAAACGAACTGAGCAGGCTTATGTGGCTTGGATTCGCCGCTTCATTTCGTTCAGCGGCAGGCGGCACCCGCGAGATTTGGGCGGTGCCGAGGTCGAAGCATTCCTAAGTGACCTCGCGGTGCGGGGAAACGTGGCCGCAGGCACTCAGAATCAGGCGCTGTCTGCCATCTTATTCTTGTATCGCGAAGTGCTAGCGCTTGAGTTGCCGTGGTTGAACACCGTTGTGCGCGCGAAGCGCCCGCAGCGGGTACCCACCGTGCTGGGCCGCGACGAAGTGACGCGATTGCTGACGTTGATGGAGGGTCGTAGCGGGCTAGTCGCGCGTCTTTTGTACGGCACCGGTATGCGCCTGATGGAATGTCTGCGGCTGCGGGTCAAAGATATCGATTTCAGCCGCAGTGAAATTACGGTACGTGATGGCAAGGGCGGAAAAGACCGGCGAACCATGCTTCCGCGCACGCTTGTTGAGCCGCTGCAGCAGGAGATCGCGCGAGCGAAGGTGCTGCATGTAAGTGATTTGGCGGAAGGTTTCGGCGATGTCTGGCTGCCTCATGCATTAGCGCGGAAGTACCTAACGGCCGGTCGAGAGTTCGGTTGGCAGTACGTGTTTCCTTCGATCCGCCGATCCAAAGATCCGCGTAGTGCGACCGAGCGCCGACATCACTTCGACGACGCGATCCTTTCGCGTGCGTTGAAGAAGGCGCGGGCGGCTGCATGCATCGTCAAGCCGCTCGGCGCGCACACGCTGCGCCACTCATTTGCGACTCACCTGCTGGAAGACGGTTACGACATCCGCACGATCCAAGAGCTGCTTGGGCACTCTGATGTCAGCACGACGCAAATCTATACGCACGTGCTCAATCGCGGCGGGCATGGCGTACAGAGTCCACTTGATCGGAAGACGTGGGGTGTTGGCGAGTCTCGGCTGGCATAGGCAGGTGCTCAGTCAGTCGAGCGCCAGTTGCTGGAGCAGTGCCGTAATCGGGGCGCCGGACGTGTTGCTGTCGCACTAGTCTTGGGTGATAAAGATACGTTTTGATCAAGCGACAAATGATGGGGCGATGAGCAGGCCTATGCGGTGATTTACACCCGGATTTCGCTGCGCTGTATCCGGGGTACTGGTCACCGGCTGCAGAGCATCGAAGCGAAAGCTGGATTGCCAGAGCGCCTGCGGCGCTTCGCAATAACTGTGTGGTGGAATTCAGGTTCAAGGCACCGCGTACCGTTTCT
>JBBSIY010000458.1:0-2162 GCA_038257785.1 Lysobacterales bacterium | reverse complement strand
GTGTGGGCGGGCGAAGGTTACCAAGGCCAGTATCCGCTGCTGGTGTCGGATCGCTATCTGATTGTCGATGCGGCGCTCGCGCGCTGCAAAGAGCTCGGCACGCGGAGCATTGCGCACGGCTGTACCGGCATGGGCAACGATCAGGTGCGGTTTGATCTAGCGGTAAAAGCGCAGGGTGATTTTGAAATCGTCGCGCCGATTCGCGAGATTCAAAAAGAGCACACGCACGTCCGTGCCTACGAGCAGGCATACCTTGAGGAGCGTGGATTTGGCGTTCGCGCCAAGCAGCAGGCCTACACGATTAACGAAAACCTGCTCGGGCTTACGCTGTCGGGCGGCGAAGTAGATCGTTGGGAAGCGCCGGGCGAGGGCGCGCGTGGCTGGTGTGCCGCGCGCTCTGAGTGGCCAATCGATCCTCTGCGCGTGACGCTTACGTTTGAGCGCGGGGAGGCGGTAGCGATTGATGGAAAGCCGCTTGCCGGCGCCCAATTGCTGGCTAAGCTGAATCAGATTTTCGCGGCGTACGGCGTCGGTCGTGGTGTGTACACCGGCGATACGACGATTGGCCTGAAGGGCAGAATTGTTTACGAAGCGCCCGGCCTGATTGCGCTATTGACCGCACATCGTGCGCTCGAAGAAGCGGTGCTGAGCAAGCAGCAGAATCGCTACAAGCCAGACGTGGCGCGAAAGTGGGTCGAACTTGTCTACGAAGGTTTTTTCCACGACCCGCTGAAGGCTGATCTGGAGGCATTTCTCGCGTCGTCCCAACGCTGCGTCAATGGCGAAGTCGTGTTGGAAACGTTTGGCGGCCGCGTCGATGCTGTCGCATTGCGTTCGCCCAATATCTTGAATGCCAAGGGGGCGACTTACGCGCAGTCGGCCGACTGGGGTGTGGCCGAGGCCGAGGGCTTCATCAAGCTTTACGGCATGAGTTCGACGCTTTGGGCGCAGATCAATCTAGGCGCGAACGCGCGGTGAGCGACTTACTGAGTTCCGCACTCACGCACCTTGAGGCGCTGGTTGCGTTCGATACGCGCAATCCGCCGCGTGCGATCGGCACCGGCGGAATGTTCGACTACCTGCGCCAACATCTGCCCGGATTTCGCTGCGAGTTGAGCGATCACGGTGCCGGTGCGGTGTCGCTGTTGGCCGTGCGCGGCGCGCCCAAACACGTCTTCAATGTGCATATGGACACGGTGCCGGACTCGCCGCACTGGAGCGCCGATCCACATCGGCTGCGGATCGTCGGTGACCATGCGGTCGGTCTAGGCGCTTGCGATATCAAGGGCGCGGCGGCGTGTTTGCTGGCGGCTGCCGGGCAAACAACGGGCGACGCGGCGTTTCTGTTTACCACCGACGAAGAGGCCAACGATCCGCGCTGTATTGCTGCGTTTCTCGCCAAAGATCACGGCTTCGAAGCGGCTATCGTTGCCGAGCCGACGCATGCGGAAGCGGTGCTCGCGCATCGCGGAATTAGCTCGGTGTTGATGCGGCTGAAAGGCCAGGCCGGCCACGCGTCGAATGCGGATGCCATCGCCGATAGTGCGGTGCACGAAGCCATTCGCTGGGGCACGCGCGCCGTGCATCGCGTGACCGGCATGGCGCAGGATCGCTTCGGCGGCTTGACCGGATTGCGCTTCAACATCGGTCGGATAGAGGGCGGCATCAAGGCCAATATGATCGCGCCGGCGTGTGAGGTCCGTTTCGGATTTCGACCGCTGCCGTCGCAGTCAGTCGAGGTGCTGCACGGCGCGTTTCGCGAGTGCGCCGATCCCAATATGCTGGATTACTACGGCGAGACGTTTCGTGGTCCCTCGTTGCCGGCGGGCGATCATCATGATGCCGAAACCAAGCGTCTCGCCGCGCGCGATCTTGCAGATTCGCTAGCGTTGCCGATTGGCAATGCGGTGGATTTTTGGACGGAAGCCTCGCTGTTCTCGCAGGCAGGCATGACGGCGTTGGTATTTGGCCCCGGCGATATCGCGCAGGCACACACCGCTGATGAATGGGTGGCGCTCGAGCAGCTTGCCGCCTATGCCCATATTGTCGAACGCATCATGACGCGCTCTGACTCCCGGCAAAATCCTTAGCCAGTGCACTCGGCTTTCGCTACCGGGAATCGTCATTGCGAGCCGCCGCAGGCGGCGTGGCAATCCACAGCG
>JBBSIY010000457.1:0-2171 GCA_038257785.1 Lysobacterales bacterium | reverse complement strand
TCGCCGCCGCCGTTCGAATTTCGGGTGACAGCCATGCTATTCGCCTCGCGCGCGTGCCATCCACCGCAGTCCGCGCTCAGCTCGCCTGCGCCGCCCGCTGAATGGCATGGTTCTCAACCAGCGCGCAGATCGTACGCACCTCGCCATCCATCGCGCGATCGCGCTGCATGAACGGAATGTCCTGACGTATCCGAGCGAGGGCCGCCGCAACCGGAGGCGCAGGCGCAAACTCGCCCGACAGCGCCAGCTGGCGCAGCAGTTCGGCGCAGTCTTCGCGGAACTGCGCGTAGTCATCAGAACCCAGCAGCGGAGCACCCTGAACCTTGGCGCACAGCGCGTCCAAATCGCCGCGACGCGCAAGCCGCCTTGCTGCGTTAATCATGTCGCGTCGATAGTCCAGCGCCTGAGCCGCCGTGTAGAGCTCGAGCGCGATGACTTCAGACAGCTCGTCGCACATCGCCAGCACGTGGCGCGCTTCGTTCGCGCCCATTGATACGTGATCTTCAGCGTTAGCCGAGGTCGGAATCGAATACACCGACGCCGGATGCGCGCGGCTGGCCAAGTCATTGACCAGCGCCGCCGCGGTGTATTGCACGATCATGAAGCCGGAGTCGGTAGCGTCTTCGTTGCCGATCAAAAAGCCCGGCAGGCCATCGTTGGTGGCCGGGTCAACCAGCTTGTTCAGGCGTCGCTCGGAGATGCTGGCCAGCACCGGAATAGCCGCTTTGACATAGCTCATCGCCAGCGCCAGCGGCATGCCGTGAAAGTGGCCAGCGGAGATCACGTGATCTTCAATGACCTGCGCCTCTAGCGCATCCGGAAATAGCAGCGGGTTGTCGGTTACTGCGTTCAGCTCAACATCCAGCACGCGCGCCGCCTGCGCTAGCGCATCGCGCACCGCGCCGTGCACCTGCGGAATGCAGCGCAGCGAATAGCTGTCCTGCGGCTGATGCTTTTTGCCGCCCTTGAACGGCAGGAAGCGCAGGTAGAACGCCTCGCGTCCGTGACGCTGCGACGGCGGTACGTAGTCCCAGCAAATATCGAAATGCTGAACTTGATCTTCTGGCTGCGTCCATGAGCCCACTTGCCAGACGCGAAACTTCGGCACCAAGTGATAGGCGATGTCGACCAGCGATGAGCCAGCCGTGAGCCCGCGCAAATGCGCGGCAGCTTCGACCTGCCCCGGATGCGGACGCAGCGCGTGCACTTTTTCTTCGAAGGCGCGGCCGCGACCCGCGAAAGCCTCCAGCGTCATCGCCGCGGCAAGATCTGCGGTATCCGCGAGACGCTCCAGTCGATCAAGCGCGAGCACGCCGGTCGCCAGCATCTGCGCGGTGCCGTTGTTCAGCGCCAACCCTTCTTTGTGCGATAGCCGAATCGGCGTAAGACCTGCGCGCTGTAGCGCATCGGCACCGCTCATTCGTTGGCCTTGAAACCACGCTTCGCCGCCGCCGAGCAGCACGATAGCCAGATGCGACAGCGGCGCTAGATCGCCACTCGCGCCCACCGAACCTTTTTGCGGAATTAGCGGAATCACGCCGCGATTGAGCAGTTCGGCCAGCGCGGCCAGCGTGCTTGGCCGAATGCCCGAGTGTCCGCGCAACAAGGTGTTGATGCGGATGGCCAGCATTGCGCGCACCACCGGCGGCGCAAACGGCTCGCCGACGCACACCGCGTGGGTGACGATCAGATTGTGCTGCAGCTCTTCGAGCAGACTCATCGTGGCGGTTGGCGCGCCGGCTAGCCCTTCGCGCGCTCGCCGCGAGCCCAGCAGGCGATCGGCATTGCTGCCGAAACCCGTGCTGACGCCGTAGATGGGCTCTTGCCGCTGCACTTGCTCGGCCAAGAAATCCGCCGCGCGCTGGACGCGATTCAGAGCCTCAGCATCGAGACTGACGCCGACACCGTCGTTCGCAATAGCGATGAGCTGCGCGCGCGTGAAGTCGGTACCGGTGAGGGTAATGTTATTGGTCATAGTTTCTAGTGTGGCAGCACGAATCGGTTGCCGGCAGGGTCAACAGTGACCCGGATTCCGCTTCGCTGCATCCGGGCTACGTCGCGCATTCGAACTGGAGCAAGGTGCACGATAGGGCCTACATCACGTTGGCTTGTGCAATCTCAACCCGCAGCGTGCGCGCGAGTTCAGTCAATGCAACCTCGAACTGCTCCTG
>JBBSIY010000456.1:0-2172 GCA_038257785.1 Lysobacterales bacterium | reverse complement strand
GATGACGGCGGCCGTGCGCACCACGGTCGTTGTAGCTTGGTGCAGCGCGTCGCGGCGCACATCGCCGATGGCGGCATACAGACGCGCAATCTTCTGCTGCTGGCGCCGGCGGCGGCCGGATACGCCCAGGCGCACGCCTTTCGGGCATGGCTTGGCCGGGTCAAGGCCCTGCACACGCATCTGCGCCTCAAGCTGGCGGCTTTGCCGCCTCTGGTAGCGCCGCAGCTTATCCAGCTTGGCCGCCAGCGCCCTCGGCGCGGCTACCCGGCGCAGCGATCCCGTATCGCCGGCGATCACTAGCAGATCACGCAGGCCGGCATCGAGGCCGACGGCTTCATGGGACGCCGCAACGGATACCGGTGCGGCCACCCCATCGGCGGTGATTGAGGCGAAGTGGCGACCGGACCCATCACGGCTCAGTGTCACGCTACGAAGCCGGCCTGACAGCGGCTCGATCTGCCGCAGCTTGATCTGGCCGAGGCCGGGCAAATCGACGGTCGCGAAGCGGCCGGCACCCTGCGTGACCTGCACTCGCCGCTGATCGAGAGTGAAGCGCACGCTTGCATGCCCACCGCGGCGCTTGAAGGTCGGGTACTTGGCGCGCTTGGAGAAGAAGTTGGCAAACGCGCGCTCCTGATTGCGGAGCACCTGATTAAAGGGTTCTCGCGGTAGCTCGGCCAACCACGCTGTCGCCTGCTCTCGGCGGAGCTCAGTGAACTGGCGCGACAGCGCGACCCAGCTCAGCAGCTCCTCGCGCTCGCGCCACGCCGCCGTACGTGTGGCTAGTGCCCAATTCCAGACGAACCGCGCCGCGCCGAACAGCCGCACAAGCACCGCTGCCTGCGCGGCGGTCGGGTAGACCCGCATGCGGTACGCGCGGTTGATGGTCCCGGGCACGTCGTTCATGCGGTTACCTTACCGGCGCACCGTCGCAACAGGTGAGACAGCGGGTCAATCTGCCGCTGGCCGTCTGCCTCGCTCCGGCGCATAGCCGCTGCGCGATGGCGAGCACCGCCGCGCTCCGCCTGACCCTCTTCCAGCGGTGTCTTCGTCATCTGTCACTTATCCGAGGGTGTCAGGTCAAGGACCCAAAAGAAAATTTCTTGGCCACTTACATTGGGCGTGATGCGCTGGTAAATCGTTAGGTGATCGCAAGCCGGGCGAGCCGGTCAACCAAGGAATGGTCATGATGATGAAGCATTGGATGCGTGGGCTTGCTATGGCAAGCATGGTGGTCGCGGCGGGCTGCAGCTCGGACGCGAAGACAACCTCAGGCGACACGATTGGCGAAGGTCGCGTGACGACAGGCGTGGCTGCGCAAGACGCGCCGATCACGACGTCGGGAGCAGTGACCGCCACGGGCGCGCCGGCTTCGAGTTCGCCCCCGACGGAGTCACTGGATGTGATCGCTATTTCGGATGTGGCGGTCAAGCAGATCAATGGGGAGAGCAAGGGCGAACGACTGTGGGAGATCACCGCGTCGATACGAAACGAAGGTGCCGTTGCGCTGCCTGGTGTCGAGCTGGTGGCGGACCTTTACACAGCCGGAGAGGCGCATGCCTTCGCGCGCAACAGCGCAGAATTGCGCTTTCCTGTGACGCTGAAGCCTGGCTCTACGTTTGCCTGGCGCTCGCTGTCGCCGATCATCGGAAAACCGCCTAAGGGCAAAGCACTGGTTTCGGTCAAAGCGACTCGCCGGCTGGAAACGATGGTGGGCGTGAGCGACGGTTGGCGACCGCTCGATACGGCGACCGCCGTTCCCAAAATAGTCGGCAAGCCAGTCATCGTGCCTGCAGCCAAATTGACGCAGCGTGGCGAATAGAGGTGCGCGGCGTGCGTTTGAGCCGACGGGTACTTTTCTCGTTGGCACTTGGCGTAGTAGCCACTGCCGAGCATGCGAATGCTCAAAGCATGCCGTCGTATCTCAAGATCGACGGTCGGTACTACGCCGCGGGACCGAGTGAGTATTTACTGTTCCCGGACCTGCGTGCGCTGGTCGTAACCGATACGGTGGCGACGAACTGCAGACGCGCCAACGGCGCGGCAGTTACGGCGGCAGGCGCCCTGCTCTACTACGGACAAAACGTCGTGGAGTTGAAGGTGCGTCCGCCGATACGGCTTCATTTTACGGGCAACAGAATCGCCGAGGTCACGACAGTCGACGGTGACGTG
>JBBSIY010000455.1:0-2202 GCA_038257785.1 Lysobacterales bacterium | reverse complement strand
CTGAGGTGCTGCATAACCTATTGCAAGCGGTCGGCGCACTGAGCACAGAAGCCGACCGACTTGAGCTGACGGTGCAACGACTGCAACAGCTTAACCACAATCTCGGCGCCGACCGGACCCAGTTGATTGCGATTTACAGCGTCTTCAAAGCCATAGTCAACGCTAGCCGGCGCTATAAAGTAGTCGACAACAAGGTTGATAAACCCTGGCTTGGTGAGGTTGTTGACAGCCATGGTAATAACCCTCAGCTGCGTTTTATAGCCGAGAACAGGGTTGATAAACCCTGGCTCGGTGACGTTGCTAGCAGCAAAGGTGATAACTCTCAGCGGCGTGATAACGCTGGCTGCGCTTTCGATATGCTCCATCTGCGCGCCGCTCAAGGCGTGGTGCATGAGTTTGCTCACCACCCTTGTGGCGAACGCGCCGACTGGGGCTGGGCGGAGTTCACCGGCGGACAGGTGACGAGCGCCAATATCAGCGCCAGCCACTACACCATCTTGCTCGAACCCGCGTTAAATCAAGTGCTTGATCACGTCGAACGATGGTTGGCGCGCAGCTTAGTCAAACCGTCATTAACCAGCAATTCCACTGCAGCCATGGTGTAAAAAAATGGAAGATTTATTGATAAGAGCCGGCAATCTCGGCGTCAAGTTCAAGATAGAAGGAGATGAACTGCGTGTGACCGCGCCTAAAGGAGCGCTGACACCCGAGTTGCAACAGGACATTCGCCAGCACAAGCAGGACTTACTGCAACTGCTGCGCAGCCGCGAAGCGCAAAACGAAACCCTGCCAATACTGCCGGAACGCAACAGCGACGACCCGGAGCGCTGGCAGCCTTTTCCGCTGAGCGACTTGCAGCACGCCTACTGGATTGGGCGTGACAGCTCAATGGTGATGGGCAGCGTGGCCACTCATTTGTATGTGGAGCTGGACTGCGTCGACCTGGATTTACCCCGGCTTAACGACGCGCTGTGCCGGATGATCGAACGCCACGACATGCTGCGCGCGGTAATTGACCGCAACGGATTGCAGCGTATCCTGCCGACCGTGCCGCGCTATACCGTCGCCATTGCCGACCTTACCAAGAGCACGGCCACGGACGCCGAAGCGGCAGTGCTAAAGACCCGCAGCGAACTATCGCACCAAGTATTGAAAGCCGACCAATGGCCACTGTTTGAAGTGCGCGCCACCCGCGTATCACCCCACCAAAGTCGTTTGCACGTCAGTTTGGATCTGTTGATTCTCGATGCCTGGAGCATCTTTTTGTTCTTCAACGAATGGCATCGTTTCTATCAAGACCCAACCTACAATCCGAAGCCACTGAGCATCGGCTTTCGCGATTACGCCTTAGCGGAACAGGGCTGGAAAGCGTCGAAAAGCTATTTGAATTCTTACGCTTACTGGATGCGCCGAGTCGACGACCTGCCACCCGCGCCGGAGTTGCCTTTGCGCCCCGCTTTGGACGGCCGTATCAAACCCGAATTCAGCCGCCGCGAAGCGCGCATTGAGCAACGCCTGTGGCAACAATTGAAAACCCGCGCCCGCGAGCGCGGCATAACCCCTTCAAGCTTATTGCTGGCCGCGTATTCCGAAGTGCTCGCGCGCTGGAGTCGCAAGCCCCACTTCACCGTCAATGTCACCATCTCCAATCGTATGCCACTGCACACCGAAGTGAACCAGCTGATCGGCGATTTCACCACCCCACTGCTGCAGGAAATTGACCGCCGAGACAACAACCTGAGCTTTGGCGATTTTGCTGCAAAATTGCAACGCCAGTTCGCACAGGACATGGAGCATCTGCAAGTCAGCGGCGTGATTGTGCTGCGCGAATGGGCTAAACGCCAGGCCGTCTCGGCGCAGGCGGCGATGCCGGTGGTGTTCAGTAGCGGACTGATCTGGAGCGGCGATGAAGAGCCTGGCGATTTGGAACAGTTCGGCAAAAAAGTCAGCAGCGTCAGTCAGACCTCACAGGTGTGGCTCGACCATCATGTGATGGAACTGCAAGGCGACCTGGTGTTTGTGTGGGACGCGGTTGATGCGATGTTTGAACCCGGCGTGCTGGATGCCATGTTCAGCGCTTACTGCCAGTTAGTGCGCGCCCTGGTGCACGACGACGCGTTATGGGTACGCGCCGACGCCGTGCCGCTGCCAGCGGCCATGCTCGAACAGCGCATTGCTGATCGCTGTACGCAATCGGTTTGG
>JBBSIY010000454.1:0-2218 GCA_038257785.1 Lysobacterales bacterium | reverse complement strand
GCCCTGCCGAACCAGCGTCTGGTCGTCGACCAGCACGACGCGGATTAATTTCTCAGCCATAGCTTTTTCACCCATCCCGATTATTTTTTCAGCCATCTAGGCGTCCTCCGACGGCGGGAATCTGCGCGAGTGGCAGCCACGCGCGCAGGCAAAAGCCGCGCCCACGCGCCGATTCAAACTCTAATTTTCCGCCGTACTGCTCCAGCCGCTCACGCATGCCGCGTAAGCCATTGCCAACCTCGGGCGAATCGCTACCGCGACCGTTGTCGCGCGCCATCACCACGAGGCCACCTGACTCCTGTCGCACCGACAAGGTCAGCTGATCAGCGCCGGAATGTTTCACGGCATTGGTTATCGCTTCTTGCGCGCAGCGCAGCACGACATGCGCTCGCGCCGGGTCGTCGACACCGAGGTCCACGGGCACCTCGATAGTGATATCAATTCCAGGCACATCCTCCGCCAGCTGGCGCAGCGCCACGCCCACGTCCAGCGTGTCGTCCTCGCGCAGTTGACTGACTGCCTCGCGCACGTCAGTCAGGAGCAGCTTGGCCAACGACTGCGCCTGCCGCACGTGCTCACGCGCACGACCTTCAGATCGGTGAGCCGCCACCTCAAGGTTCAAGCTCAGCGCCGTCAGGTGATGCCCGAGCAGGTCGTGCAGTTCACGCGAGATGCGCATGCGCTCGGTCAGACGGCTGCTTTCCGCCAGTAGCGCGCGCGTGGCACGCAGCTCGGAATTCAGACGCCGCTGCTCGTCACGTGCTTCGGCCTGCTGTCGCGCGACGAAGCTGGTCACAAACACGAAACTCGAAAAACCGACGTAAAGAAACGCCTGCAAGACGGCGTCAAACATGCGGAAATCAGGCTGGCCGGCAAATACCGGTATCAGTGCAAGATGCTGCAATGCCATCCACGCAAGTCCCACGCGCAGCGGCAGCTGCCAAGGCAGCGCGCCCGACACCACCATCAATAGAATGCTGCCCAGACCACTGTCACTGAACAGGCTGACGCCAATGGCGCAAAGCGTTAGCAGGACCAGCGCCACCACATCCTGCGGCCGCCGATGGCGCTCGCCTAAGCGTCGAGTGACGAACCAATAGCAGGCACCAAAACCAAAGTAGCAAACCCGCCACGCCAGCTGATCGCTACTGTCGAGGCCACTCGACTCATCGAAATACCAAGGCGTTGAGACCATAGGAATGCCCACGCATGCCCAGGTGAACATCCCGGCGTAGCGCAGCAGTTTGGTCGGAGTGAGTCTGAGTGCCATTGCGAGCAAGTGTAGGCCGATGACGCGCGCGCGCCACCTGCCCCAAGTCACGGCCGGATCATCCACATAACGAAAAGTTGAGGTCTGCCCGGCCGGGCTTCGTGCGATAATTCGCCGCTTTCCGGTGTGGCGCTGTTGCCCTCGCCGGCCAACAGGTGCTTTCACCGCATTCCATGGAGATGCTAAGGAATGGCGATTCACTTGCGCGACGTGCGCGAGCAAGAACTAGACTCGGTGCTGGCACTCAACAATGCCGCCGGCGCCAGTATTCTTGCGCTAGACCAAGCGGCTATTCAGCATCATTTCGCCAACGCGGCCTACTTTCGCGTGGCCGAAATCGACGGCCTTTTGGCCGGATTCCTGATCGCCTACACCGCTGATGCCAACTACGACAGCCCGAACTACCGCTGGTTTGGCGAGCGCTATTCGGCGTTTTTGTATATCGACCGAATTGTGGTCGCCAGCACGCGTCGCGGCTCGGGACTTGGCCGCGTGTTTTATGCCGATGTGACCAGCTTCGCTGAAGTGCGCGTCCCCTTGCTGACATGCGAGGTGTTTCTCGAGCCGCGCAACGATGTCGCGGTGCTGTTTCACGGCACCTACGGGTTCCAAGAGGTGGGTCAACAGGTGATGCCTGGGGTCAGTCGTCGCGTGTCGCTGCTGGTCAAAGAGCTATGCAGCTTTGCCTACGTCAGCGAGGTGTTTTTGGCCGCCGGCGGCCTACCGGCGCTGGCGTGGCTGGCGTCCCGCGACGTGGCCCAACCGCAACTGCAGCTCGCGACGGGTACCTGAGTCGATGGCTGAAGCACCCCGCGCCGAGCGCGCCCCTGCGAAAGGGCTTGCAACTGCTTACTTTTGGGTGCTTTGAACCTTCAGCCGAATGGAGGGAACCTGCCAGCCCCGGGCGCCCCGATGAGCTACCCGAGCAGGGACCACCTGCCTTAGTGT
>JBBSIY010000453.1:0-2232 GCA_038257785.1 Lysobacterales bacterium | reverse complement strand
GGCTGTTACCGCTCCATCAGGCTCAGCTCCTCACCTACTTGAAGTTGACCGGTCTTCAAGTAGGGCTACTCATCAATTTCAACGTCCCGGTCCTCAAAGAAGGATTGAGGCGTATGAGGCTAAAATCCAAAGATCCTCTCACTAGTGTCCGGTGGATTTGAGGCAGGCATAGCGCAAAGCCAGTGCTGATGCGGGTTTCCAGCGATCTAGGGGTGTCCACGATTTGAATTTCAGATTCAACGCTTGCGCGGCTTTCGGGTTTGAACCCGGGTTGGCGCATGAATGCTGGCAAGACGCTGTTCGCGCAAGTCGTGGAGTACGTGCCGTGGAAAACCTTCGGGCGCATCGTCGAACGCCACGATGGCGACGCCGGCGTGCGCACCTTAAGCTGCACCGATTTGTTTCGCGTGCTGGTGTTCTCGCAACTCACATGGCGAGAGTCCTTGCGCGACATCGAGGTTTGCCTGGCGGCCAACCACGCCAAGCTGTTTCACATGGGCTTGAGCTGCGTGCCGGCCCGCTCGACGTTGTCCGATGCGTTGAACGGGCGAGACTGGCGTATCTATCACGCGGTGGCCATGAACTTGATTGCACGCGCCAGAAGTCTTTACGCCACGGACGCGCTTAATGTCGAACTCGACGCGACCGTTTACGCGTTGGATTCCACGACCATCGACCTGTGTTTGAGCCTCTTCGACTGGGCCCACTTTCGCACGACCAAAGCGGCGGTGAAGATGCACACACTGCTGGACCTACGAGGCGCGATACCAGCGTTCATCCACATCAGCGACGGCAAGATGGGCGACGTCAATGTGCTGGACGTCTTGCCCATCGAAGCGGGCGCCTTTTACGTGATGGACCGTGGCTATCTGGATTTCACCCGACTCTACAAAATGCATCAGGCTGGTGCTTTCTTTGTGACCCGCGCCAAACGCGGCATGGACGCCAGACGCGTGTACTCGACCAAGACCGACAGGAGCACGGGCGTGATCTGCGATCAAAGCATCGCCTTGAACGGCCTTCATTCGGCCAAAAGCTATCCCGAGCATCTGCGGCGCGTCCGTTTCAAAGACCCAGAGTCGCTCAAGACGCTGGTGTTCCTGACGAACAACACGGCCTTGCCACCGTTGACCATCGCAGCGCTGTACAAAAGCCGTTGGCAGGTCGAGTTGTTTTTCAAATGGATCAAGCAGCACCTGCGTATCAAGCGCTTTTTGGGCACGAGCCAGAACGCGGTCAAAACTCAAATCTTGTGCGCCGTGTCCACCTACGTGCTGATCGCCGTCATCAAAAAAGAGCTTCGCCTCGATGCCTCGCTCTACACATTGCTACAGATCCTGTCGGTTTCGATTTTCGAGAAAACCCAGCTCTCATGCGCCCTGCAGCCCGACAACACCCAAACCGTCTTCCCGTCACCATCTAACCAGTTGAGTTTGTTCGATATTTAACCGGACACTAGTGACTGCCGAGGGCAAAACCATCGTCTTCTCTGGCGACCTCGGGCGAAACAACGACCTATTGATGGCAGGACCAACACACCCAGGCCGCGCCGACTACGTCGTTGTCGAATCAACGTATGGTGATCGCCGGCACGCAAGTACCAATCCCGAGCAAGCGCTTGCCAGCATCATTGGCGAAACAGCGAAACGTGGTGGTGTTCTGATGATTCCGGCTTTCGCCGTTGGTCGCGCCCAAGCGCTTCTGCACTGCATTCATCGAATGAAAGCAGCGAAGCTCATCCCGAAGATCCCAGTGTTTCTCAACAGTCCGATGGCCAGCAAAGTTCTCGAAGTGTTTCACGACCACCTTGGTGAGCACCGGCTCTCGCGCGAAGCGTGCAACGCGATGTGCAGCGAAGCGACAATCGTTGCGAGCATCGAAGAGTCAAAGGCGCTGAACCAAAAGACGGGTCCCATGATCATCATCGCTGGCAGCGGAATGGCCACCGGGGGTCGCATCACCCATCACATCCGGCAGTTCGGTCCCGATCCAAAGAACACTATTCTGTTCGCCGGCTATCAAGCGGCGGGCACACGAGGTCAGAGGCTTCTGGCTGGAGCCACCGAGCTGACAATCTTCGGCGAGGAGGTCCCGATTCGCGCGCAGATTGCCCGCTTCGACCAACTCTCCGCTCACGCCGATAGCGCTGAGCTCTTAGACTGGCTCCGTGCGTTCGACTCGTCGCCCAAAAAGATCTTCATCACCCACGGCGAGCCTGCCGCCGCCGATGCG
>JBBSIY010000452.1:0-2240 GCA_038257785.1 Lysobacterales bacterium | reverse complement strand
GGCTCGCCGCGCTAATCGCGGTGGTCCTCGCCGGCATTGCGGTTGCCATGGCGGCGCGCCGACATGCGGAACATCATCTCGACGGCTGCGCCGTGATGCGCTGCCTCGGTGCTGATCAGAATCTGGTGCTGCGCATCCATGCGGGCGAGCTGCTTTGGCTTGGCGTGATCGGCACCGCGATCGGACTAGCGCTCGCGTGGGGCGTGCAGTTTGTATTGGGCCTGTGGCTTGAGGACAAGCTTGGCATCGCCATTCCGTCCGCAGGCTTGCTTCCAGCTGTGCACGGCGCAGGTGTCGGCTTTTGCGTGCTGCTAGCGTTTGCGCTGCCGCCGATTCTCGCCCTGAGACACGTTTCAGCGGCACGCGTCCTGCGCCGTGACGTTGGTGGCCTGCAGGCCAGTGCCGTGATCAGCACGCTGACGGGTCTCGCTGGCCTGGTGGCCTTGCTGTGGTGGAAGGCGGCCTCGGTGAAGCTGGCCGGCGTGATGCTGCTCGGCATCCTTGCGACGCTTGCCGTTCTCGCCCTGCTGGCGCTCGGCTTGATTGCCTTACTGCGGCAGCTTCGACCGCGCCTGCGCGGTCCGTGGCGATATGGTCTGGCCAACGTCAGTCGACGCGCCCGCGCTAGCGTCATTCAAATATCTGCGTTGGGCCTCGGCCTGATGGCGATCCTCTTGCTGACCTTGGTGCGCACTGATCTGATCGCACGCTGGCAACAGTCGCTGCCGGCCGATCTGCCAAACCGTTTTTTGGTCAATATTCAGCCGGACCAACTCGAGCCTGTTCGCGCGCGGCTGCAAGCAGGCGGCGTGATCGAGCCTGAACTGCATCCGATGGTGCGCGCCCGTCTGGTCGCGGTGAACGGAGAGTCGATTGACAGCAGCGACATCGCTGAGCGGGGCGAACGCGCCATGCGCTTAGCCACGCGGGAATTCAACCTATCGTGGACCGATCGCTTGCGCAGCGACGACAACACTATCGTTGAGGGTCAGTTCTGGTCCGACGCGCCAAGCCGCCCATCGTCGCCAGAGGCAGTATCGACCGATCAATCCGCCAATGAGCTATCGAGAGTCGAGCTATCGGTAGAGCAGGGTCTCGCGTCGTCGCTTGGTTGGAAGTTGGGTGATCGCGTGCAGTTTGATGTCGCCGGCACTCCGCTGGATGCACGCATCACCAGCCTACGTCGCGTCAATTGGGAGAGTTTCAAACCCAACTTTTTCGTCCTCGTTTCGCCCGGAGCCCTGCCCGCGACGTCAGCGAGCCATATCGGTGCGATCCACGTTCCCGCTGATCGCGCGCGGCTGACTGACGACCTCGTGCGCGAGTTTCCGAACCTGTCGGTCATCGATGTGGATGCTGTTCTGGCGCAGGTTCGCAGCACTGCAGATCAGGTCGCCTCAGCGGTCGAGTACGTGTTTTACTTCACCCTGGTCGCCGGGTTACTGGTGCTTGTTGCGGCAGTGACGGCAACTCAGGACGAGCGCCTGCTCGAGGGTGGCGTGATGCGCGTGCTTGGGGCAAGCAGCAAGCAGCTGCGCTTGGCGCAGATGAGTGAGTTCGCCACTATCGGACTAATCACCGGCATCACGGCGGCGGTATCGGCTGCCGCAATTTCAGGCCTGATTGCGCGCGAGGTATTTGATCTGCCGTGGCAGCTAGACTGGCGATTGCCGGCCTTGGGTGCGGCGATGGGTGTGGTTGTCGTCACCTTGACTGGCATGTGGGCGACCCGGCGCGTAGTCCAAGTCGCCCCATCGGTAACGTTGCGCTCGCTCTAGAGTCCGCTGCTGGCGATGTCAAACCGCTCGTCACGAACAGGCAGATCAGCGCTGCCGTCAACCTTTCCACCCATCAAGTTGAGGACCGCAGAGCTGCTGAGTCCACCAAATTCATCGAGCACGTGGTTGTCGGAAAAATTGCCACCGTTGATCGTCAAGTGCCCGTGATTCAAGACAACGGCTGCCGCCAGTGACGGATAGCGTCGGCTGAGTGTGTTGTTGGAAATTTGACTGTCGATTAACGTCAGCTTGCCGAAATTGACCAGCGTGCCGGTGTCGCGACCGCTGCCGTGAATTTCATTGAATGAAAAATCACTGCGGGCTGCCAGCAGCTCGCCGTGATTGACAACCACGCCTCGCGCGGCTTCGCCCGTGCTATCGATCACGGCGACGCGCTCGAGGGTCAGATTGCCGAAATTACGAATCGCGCCGAGGGTCCCCTCAGCCAGCGTTAGGTGGCTG
>JBBSIY010000451.1:0-2254 GCA_038257785.1 Lysobacterales bacterium | reverse complement strand
GGCGCAAAGCCGGATCGCCGACCGCAGGATGCACGGCGATGGATGCGAACGCGATGCGGGCGCTGCTGGCGTGGCTGGATGAATCTCACCACCCGCACTTTGTACTGTTGCCACGCGCGAGCTACGTCGAGCTAACTGAGGCGTGGCAATTGCCGCCGCTGCACTAGCAACGCAGCTCGTCGAAGGCTAATCGCGCTGCGGCGCACCTAGCGGAAACAAGGGTCGAAAGGGACGCGCTTCTTCAACGCAGCGAGCGAACGAAGGGCGCAATAGCAAGCGCGCGCGATATGCCTGCAGGACAGGGAGCGCGTCGGAAATACGGTGTACCCAATCGGCATAAAACAGCGCCGGTGCCGCAGCACAATCGGCCATAGTGAATGCCTCGCCTGCCGCCCACTCGTTGCCGGCGAGCGTCGTCTCTAGCCACGCGTAGGCGCGCTCCAGCTTTTCGACTGACAATGTCACTCCATCCGCGCGTTTGACGGGATCGCCCGTTAGCGCGCCATCCACCGCGTGCTGCGCGGCATTCATGACGTGCTGGTCAAAAAAGCGATCGAAAAAACGTACATTCAACGCATTGCTCGGACTGGTTGGCAGCAACTGCACCTTGCCCGGATGATGAATCTGCAGGTATTCAATAATGATGCTGGTCTCCGCAACTCTGCGCTCGGCGTCTACCAGCAGTGGAAACTTGCGCAGCGGCCAGCGCTGCAGCCAGTCCGCGCAATGCTGCGGGAACTCGGGCGAGATACAGCGAAACTCAAAGGGCGTGGTGTTCTCGTACAGCGCCATCAGCACTTTTTGCGTGTAGGAGGAGAAGTAGTGGCCATAGAGCCGCAGCATCTCGTTTTTTCTCCTCACAGTTCGTATCGGTTGTTGCCGCGGTTTCCCGCCGCAACAACGCGTCGCTCATCGGGTTCAATGAAGTCGACGACAGCTCGCGCGGCTAGCGATGCTGATCGAACAGAAGTGTATTGCCATCGGGGTCGGCGATCACAAAGCTAGCGGGACCTGTGGTGCTTTCGTCCGCCTCGCTGACCAACTGCACGCCTGCGGCCTTGAGCTGGCGCTGAAGCTCGCGCACGTCGGTGAACTCGGCCAGCGGCTGCGCGGCACTGTCCCAGCCCGGGTTAAAGGTAAGGATGTTGTGCTCGAACATGCCCTGAAATAGTCCGATCACGTGATCCGCATTTTTCAGAATCACCCAGCTCTGCGCGGGGTCGCCTCCGAGCACGCTGAATCCTAGCGTTTGGTAAAACCGCTGCGATGCCTCGATATCCTTCACCGCGAGACTGACCGAAAAAGCGCCTAAGTTCATAACCGTTTCCTTCTGTGAGTCGTCCATGGGGGTTTAAGCAGACTCACGCGATAGTGGGCTGCACGGTGCGCTTGCGGCTGAGCAGACCTGCCGAGACCAAGGTGAACAGCAGACCGACAGGCAGCGGCTCAATAAAGGTAAACGCGACGTTGACCAAGGGATTTTTGTACAACTCCATCATCTCGCTCATCGCTTTCTCTTGTGCCGCAATCTGCGCCGCGTCAGCGCCAGACGCCTTCGCTTGCTCCACCACGTAGGCAACATACTGATCGGTGAAATCCGGCGCGAGCTTGTAATAGATCACCTGCCACGTGACGACGTAGCAGGTGCTTGCGACGAGGGTAATCAGCAGTCCGACCACGCACGCGCGACCGAACCGAATGCTGCCAGCGAGCACGTTGTCGCGGTAGGATCGGACGCCGAAATACACCATCAGAAAGGCCGCCAGCATCGACGTGTAGCCGATGATTTCGCCCTTGTCCATGCCGATTTTCTGCATGAACGGGATGGTGAGCAGCATCATCAAGGACAGAATCGCGCCGGCAATCAAGCCGAAGGTTAGAACAATCTTGCGCATTGCAGCCTCCCACTGAGTTGAGGTGGCCAACGCTAACCGAGGCGAGCAGAACAGGCGTCACCCATACGGGTGATTCGCGCGCATTTCGGCCAAAATCACCCGAAAGTAGCGCAAGAACCCACTCATCCGCGTGCGTCGTGGTGATGCTATTTGATCAGCCGCTGCGCCTTGCCGAACTGCACCGCCTGCGTGCGCCGGCGCGCACCGAGTTTCTCAAACACGCGACCGGAGTGCGTCTTGACCGTGTTCTCGCTAACGAACAGACGCGCCGCGATCTCTTTGTTGGACAGCCCCTCGGCGATAAGCTCAAGAATTTGCAGTTCGCGCGGCGTGATCGCTAGCTCATGCAACTTCCGCTG
>JBBSIY010000450.1:0-2287 GCA_038257785.1 Lysobacterales bacterium | reverse complement strand
ATGCGCTGCGCGATTACACCTGCAAACGGCGCGACAACGTCGGTATACGAGAGCTCTAGTTTGGCTAGGTTGTAAGCAGCGCGCTGCGTCGCTACGTCAAAGCGAATGCGCTCGTTGGCATCGGCCGCAATCAGCTTGCGTTCGAATAGCTCGCGCGAGCGCGAAGCTTCCGCTTCCAGCTTGCGTAGCGCGGCTTCAGATCGTGCCACCTCTAAACGTGCGCGCTCAGGGTCAATTTTCGCGAGGGTCTGTCCTGCCCGCACGAGGTCACCCTCCTCCGCCTTTAGCTGAAGCAACACGCCGGAAGTCTTGGCGACGATCATCGCTTCGTTCGGTGCCTCCAACGCGGCAGTGCTGGTGTAGCTCGCCGCGATGCTGCGCCTCTCCGCCATCGCTACCTCGACGGGCACAGGCTTAATTTCTTTCTCCTTACTGGCGTCTTCTTTCCCAGCTTGGTTACCGCCCGCGCTGTCAGGCCGTCCGCCGCACGCAGCGAGGCTAATCACGCTCGCGATTAGCAACATCGCAAGCGCCGAGCGCCGAGGGACAGATGGACGATGTTCAGGAACGGACGCGTGCGGCTTTAGCAATGACATGGAGGCAGCCTGGTGAGTTATGGCGTTATAGTTATCTACAACACTAACGTTGTCGATAGGATGAAAGTAACGATGCGGCAAATCGCCTGCTAGCGCAGGTGCAAGTAGTCATTGCGACGCGCGCTGACCAAAATCGTGACGCGGCGGACCGCCGTTGCGGTGCGTGGAGGTGCGCTGAGCATGGCCACGAATTAGAGGCGCTGATGCCCGGACTGGTTGCAGCCCGCGCTCGCTCGCTATACTTGCATCTTTGCCGTCGCCGGAAGTCGTCTCACATTGTTGGAGACGCCGGGCGTGTGACGTGAATCTGAACGATCTTGGAATTGACCATGACGCCACTCTCGCGACTCGCCGTGCTGCTTGCCTTCTGCGCGCTCTCCGCACCTACCTTTGCCAGTGACGCGGAAGCCGGACGCCACAAGGTTTACACCTGCACCGGCTGTCATGGCATACCTCTTTATAAGAACGTATACCCACACTACAACGTGCCGAAAATCGCCGGCCAGAATCGCGAATACCTCATTGCTGCACTCACTTCATATCAGAAAGGCGAGCGTAAGCACCCCACGATGCGGGCGCAGGCTGAGAGCTTTACGGCCAAAGATATCGACGATATCGCGACCTTCCTCGCCAGCATCGACCACACCAAACAGTGAGCTTTCGCGCCGCTGCCGCACCACGACTCGGAGTCCGATTCATGAGCCTTCGTTTGACTGCTGTCTTGCTATCTTCGCTGGCAATGTCATCGCTAGCGGTCGCCAAAGGCTCGGTTGAAGCCGGCGAAACCAAATCTAAGGTCTGCCAAGCCTGCCATGGCACCGACGGCAACGGCACGGGGGATGGCCAATATCCGCGCATTGCTGGTCAGTACGCGGACTACTTGGCAAAAGCCCTGCATGACTATAAAAAAGGCGATCGCGTCAACGCGATCATGGCGGGCTTTGCCAGCACACTTACTGACGCTGACATCGCTGACTTGTCGGCGTTCTATGCGGCGCAATCGGGCCCGCTCGACGACTTGAGTCACATCAAGTAACGCCGCCTTCGCGTTGCCTGTTTGGGTGCGCTACTGACGCATTTCTTGTCTTATTTCCTGCGTCGTCGGAAAGCCTTGGCGGTCTGAACGTACGGCGGCACCCGTGGCAAGCGGCAAGCGACAGCCGAGATCGTAGAGTTTCCGATCTCGTCGATGAGCGGCTTGCGAGCTCGGATCGGTTATCCGATCCCACAAAATCTCGCAAGCTTTGGCCTCTTCCGCACTCAACGTGTTCGGATCGTCGATGTCGTACACCAGCTTCGATGGCTCGCTTAGTCCGCACGAGCCCGTTGCGGCAACGACCACGATGGCGCACCCGAAACGATAGCCCGGCAGACCAGGCACCGGAATGCTGACCGCGAGTGTACTCGCCTTTACGGCGCGCTCAAGCAGCTCGTCAACCAGATTGGCAGTCGGCTTCCAGTGGCGATCAAACCGCGTCACGTTGACCTCGATAGCCTGCGGCAGCTCAAACGCTGTTTCCGCCTCGGCTATGCCGGCAATTTGATACTCGAACGTCGCCTTGGCGCTGGCCCTTTGGTCCAACGTTTTTATTTGATCGGCAAGATCTACTATCGATCCGTCCGGCGAAAAAACCCGCGCGTTGATAGGCGCTTCGGCTGGAAGCAACACGGCCTCAGTACCAGCGGATGGT
>JBBSIY010000449.1:0-2304 GCA_038257785.1 Lysobacterales bacterium | reverse complement strand
TCAACGCCAACGATGGCGAGCCGCTCGTGCACCAAAATGGCGTGTTCGTCGGCGTAAATACCTGACCAGTCGGGGCCACGGTGGCGCATGGTGCGCGACTGCTCCAACGCTTGCGCGCGCAGCGAAGAGGCGTCGGAACGAAGATCAAGCAGACCGAGAATCGAACACATGGATTAAGTTAAAAAGGCTGAACGGACGCCGATTCTGGCAGGTTTTGCGGCCGATGGTGCACTGCGGCAACACAGCCGACGCCGTGCGGTTTCTGCCTAGCTGAGCCACTGTCGCAGCCACACGAGCGCTTCGACGACCACCCCAGCGAACGATGCGATCACAACGAGGCTGATTGCCCAGACAATCAGC
Source organism: Lysobacterales bacterium (assembly GCA_038257785.1). GTDB lineage: Bacteria > Pseudomonadota > Gammaproteobacteria > Xanthomonadales > Xanthomonadaceae > JANNWF01. The sequence continues at coordinate 1,944 of JBBSIY010000449.1, read as the reverse complement.
AGCAAAGCGCCATCGCGTTCGATCAAGGCAAAGGCGTAGGCGAGAATCAGCAGGCCGAAGGGATAGTTAGTTAGCGGAATCGGCAGCGAAATCATCACGCCCATCGCCAGCAGCAGCAGACCGGTGATGAAGTTGCCGGTCACGGTTGCAAATAGCGGTTCGATGCGCGGACGGCTAAGCCGCTCCAATCGACGTAGCCACGGCGCCATGCGGACCAGAAAGCGACGCAGCGTCTCGCGAGCGAATGGCCGCTGGCGCAATCGCTGGGGCATCCAAGGCTTGCGCAACCGACACATGAGCTGCATGCCAAGCGCGCCTACCAGAACCCCGACGAAGGCCCCGACGCCGACCGGAATCGGCAGTAGCGCGGGCAATACACACAGCAACAGCAGCACGCCAAACGCGCGCTGACGAAACACGGCGAGCAGCTCGTCAAGTGTGAACTGGCTGCTCTCGCTACTTTCGGCGATGGCTGCGAGCAAGACGCTGGTTTGTTGAGCGTGGACGATCATTCGCCGCGCAGTGTAGTGGAGGCGAATGAACTGACATCATTGGACGACGTACCGGCCACATCTTCACATTCATATTTTTGCAATATAAACGTAATAATTTGGCAGGCTGCGCCGGTAGACACGGCGATTCATTCTCGGGCACCCGCTGCGGCTGCCGTTCCATTCGACTTCTTGGCTGACTTTTCTAATGCCTGTGCTGCGCGTGGCCATCCTGATCCTGTTACTGGCGACCAGCGCCTGCGGGATGCGCGCGCCTGGCCCCGCGCAGGCGTCGCTGATACAGATTGATGGCTCGAGCACGCTGTATCCGATTGCTGAGGCGGTCGCCGAAGAGTTTCAAAAGGCGCATCGTGGCGATGTGCGCGTGACGGTGGGTATATCCGGCACCGGCGGTGGGTTCAAAAAGTTTTGCCGCGGCGAGATCGCAATTAGCAGCGCCTCGCGCCCCATTCTCAGCCCTGAAATTGCCGCCTGCGCTAAGGCCGGAGTTGCCTACATCGAACTGCCGGTGGCAATGGATGCGGTCACCATTGCTGTGAATCCTGCCAACACATGGCTCGACGCCATCAGCATCGACGAGCTGAAGACTCTGTGGCAGCCGCAGGCACAAACACGCGTGTTGCGCTGGAATCAGATCAACCCGAGTTGGCCAGACGCGCCGATCACGCTGTTTGGTGCCGGCGCAGACTCTGGCACCTTCGACTACTTCACAGAAGCGGTGGTCGGCCGCGCAAAAGCATCACGCGGCGACTTTACCGCCAGTGAAGACGACAACCTGCTGGTAACCGGCGTCGCCAACGACATCAACGCGCTGGGCTTCTTCGGCTACGCGTATTTCAGCGAAAACCGCACGCGGTTGCGCGCAGTCGCGGTGCGCTCCAGCGAGGGCGCTGCCGCGGTGACCCCATCGCTAGCTAGCGTGATGGATGGCAGCTATCAGCCGCTTTCAAGACCAATGTTCATCTACGTCAATGCCGACATGGTGCGGCAGAGCGACGACCTGCGCGAGTTCCTGCGCTTCTACCTGCGCGAGGCTGCCGCGCTGGCCACCGAGGTCGGCTACATCCCGCTGCCCGCGCGCGCCTACACGATGGCGTTGGCGAACCTCGAGCGCGGAAAAGTTGGCACCGTGTTCGACGGTCACTCCGAAACCGGCATCAGCGTCGAACAGCTGCTGGCGCGTGAAGCGCGCTGATCGCCAGTCAATAACCATGACCGCATCGGCCAGCAACCAAGCATCGCGCAGCCTGCGCCAGCGACCCTTCAAGCGAATCTCAGAGTCGCTGATCGAAGGCCTGCTGCTGCTGGCTGCACTGTCGGCCGTGCTCATCACGGTGCTCATCGTCATTGTGCTGGTGACCGAGTCCAGCCGCTTCTTCGCCCGCGTGCCGCTGTCCGAGTTTTTCGCAATTGCCGAATGGACGCCGCTGTT
>JBBSIY010000448.1:0-2346 GCA_038257785.1 Lysobacterales bacterium | reverse complement strand
CGCGCGTTCGTGCAGCGGGACACCCAATTTTTCATAGGTTTCAAGCAGCTTGGGATCGACCTCATCCAGCGAAGCAAACTTCTGCTTCGGCGCGCTGAAGTAGCTGATCGCCTGATAGTCGATGGGCGCGATCTTCAGCTTGGCCCAATCAGGCGGCGTCATCTTCAGCCAGCGTCGATACGCAGCAAGCCGCCACTCGGTCATCCACTCGGGCTCTTCCTTGCGCGCGGAAATCCAGCGCACTACGTCCTCGTTCAACCCAGGCGGCAAGAAGTCCGACTCGATATCGGTAACAAACCCCGCGCCATAGCGACGCGTGAGCACCTGTTCCAGTTCGACGCTTTCAGCAACCATTTCTCGTAATCCTTCAGTCCGTCGCCAGCATGGCGAGCGGAATAGTCTTTCTACGCGGCGGCGTGTGTTGAGCATGTCGCGCTGTGGCAGGCGCATTGCCCACCATATCGGCCAAAGAGACACCGCGCAGCGATGATTCGACAACCCGGCTGATGTAGCGCCAGTTGCCGCGAACGCCGCAGTGCGACTCGTGATCGCACTGACCTGCGTGGGTCGCACACTCAGTAAAACCGATGGGGCCTTCCATCGCTGAAACAATGTCAGCCACGCTGATGTCGCTCGCCGGCAGCGCCAGCCGATAGCCGCCCCGGACCCCGCGCGTCGAGCTAACCAAGCCGGCCTGAGCCAGCGCTTTGAGCAGTTTGCTAACCGTCGGCGTTTCCAGCCTCGCCAGCGTGGCCAGCTCGGATGCGCTGCATAGCCCATTGGCGCGCTCGGCAAGCAGGGTCATCACAACCGTCGCGTAATCCGTGAGCTTGCCGATGCGGAACATTCGCCACCCGAATGAAACAGGACCGTAATTGTACTATTTAGAAAGCTGCGCAGCAAAGGAGGACTAGACGGACATGCCTCGACCCAGCCGATTGGCAGCGCACCGTACACGTCGGTTTCCATCGATCAGATGGGCGACAGCGCGACAGACGAGCCGTATCACGCGACCAATCGGGATAACCGTTCGCGACAAAACGACAGGACGTGCCAGATGGCGCGTCGTCGAAGAAGCGGTGTCGCGGGAATAACTAGCGCCCCTTGACCTGCGGGCGTGCTGGTCGGTTTTCTAATTTTGGGCGCTGGGCTATTCGGGGTACCGGCGATGTTGTCGGTGTGGCGCAACCCGTTCCTTGAAGCGCTTGCCGCTCAAGGGCGGTACGGAGCCGCTATGCCACTGATATGAGTCGGTGCCGGCATCGGCTGGCTCGGCACGATGATGTCGGCCCTAGATGCGGGCAGGCGAGGGTCCGGCTGAAAATGAAAACGGCGAGGCATTGCTGCGTCGCCGCTTGTTTCATATACGCGCCGCCGATTCATCGGCGAAGCGCAGGTGGCCGCTGAAATTAGTCGAGCTTCAATGCACCGCGGCTGCTGTCGCGACGCTTCTGCTCTTTTGCGTCGTAGTCGGCCATGCAGCCGTTCTGCTTGACCATGGCGCATTCGAGGTAGTCGGTGATTTCGACCAGCGCGGCGCGGATAGCTTTGCCGGCAGGCGTTTTGTTCTGCTGACCGAGGGCACCACCGAAGCCATTGCGTGAGATGCCGATGGACAGGCCGCCGCTCTTGCTGCGACCTTCGATGGTGCGTACGAAATCAATCTCACCGGTGGTGGAATTAATCACCCGGATATCGACGGCGAGATAGGCTTCGCTCGAATTGCCGCCCAGCGAAATGCCCTTGATGCTCAAACCACCACCCGTGCTTTTAGCACCCTCTTCATAGGCGGTCACGGTGCCTGCGACTAGATACTGCGCGCCGGTGAGCTTGCCCATCTTGACGCCGGTTGCTGGATTTACGCGACCGGATGCAGACAGGTTCTGCTCCGACAAAACGGATTCAAGCTTGCTGCGCTCAACAATGCGGAACGCGTTGGTGGCGGCTAGCTCGTTCGACAACATGCCGGCCAGCTCCCAGCCCACGCCACCGCTCCACCAGCCAGCGCCGCTCTCATTCTTGAACTCGATCACGCCGATGGTCGGCTTATCTTGGGCCAGCACGGTGCCGGGCAGTAGCGACGATAGACCGAGACACAGCGCGATGATTGCCTTGTTCATTCCCATTCTCCTGATTGACGTTGACTCAACAAATTAGGTCCGACCTGCCAGCCGGGGAGACATATTCTAGCCCCGAACTTACAACACGGTAAAAGCAGGCGGAACGGGACAGATGTCGCGCGCTCAGACCGAGGGTGTGTCAACGAGCTGGAACGAATCCGCGTCCAGCTGTGCGGGAAATCGCTCGCGATGGTCCGTCAAAATCTGCGCATCGAAGGTTGTGGTG
>JBBSIY010000447.1:0-2354 GCA_038257785.1 Lysobacterales bacterium | reverse complement strand
CCCGAACTGCAGGGGCGCTTTCCGATTCGAGTCGAACTGGCGGCGCTGACCCGCGAGGACTTCCGCCGCATCTTGAGTGAGCCGCGCAACGCGCTAACCAAGCAGTATCCGGCCCTGATGGCGACTGAAGGTGTCACGCTGAACTTCCGCGATGACGCAGTGGATCGTCTTGCCGAGATCGCGTTTGAGGTCAATGCGCGTACCGAAAATATCGGCGCGCGTCGCCTGCACACGGTGATGGAGCGACTGCTCGACAGCTTGTCTTACGAGGCGCCGGATCGCGACGGTGACACCGTCACCATCGACGCTGGCTATGTTGATCAGCAGCTGGGTGATCTGGTCGAAGACCAAGATCTGTCGCGCTACATTCTATGAGTGCTCGCGCGATGAAGAGTCCGCTATGAGCGGCCCACGGCCGACCCGCATCGTCATGCATCAGGCATCGCACGCGCTCGAGGTTGGCTTCGACACCGGCGAGGTGTTTCGCCTGCCCGCCGAGCTCCTGCGTGTCGAATCGCCGTCCGCCGAAGTTCAAGGTCACGGACCGAGCCAGAAAGTGCTGGTGGGCGGCAAGCAACACGTCAACATAAAAGCGATTGAGACCGTCGGCCAGTACGCCATCCTGCTGCGCTTCGACGATGGTCACGACACCGGCATTTACACGTGGAAGCTGCTGTACGAAATGGGTCGTGACCAAATTGAAATTTGGGACAAGTATGTCGCGGCGCTAGCAGCCGCAGGGGTGTCGCGGTTGCCCTAGTGCGGCGATCGATGTCACCCGAGCTTAGGCCTTCAGGTAAACGCTACGCGCTACCGCGACGATCAATATCGAGCAGATGGTTGCAATGATCCACGCGATTCCCGATGAGGGAATATGGACGGGTGTAGCCACCGCGCACGTCGAGGCAGTGGCGAGCGACACGAGCGCGCCGCCGCCGTCTGGTTCGAGATCTAAGACCTGTAGTGGCCCCGAGCGGTAGGGCTCACGAAAGGTTATCGAGAACGGATCACGCCCGGAATTCGGCTGTTGCAAGGTTTCGAGGCGCAGCAGGCACGACTTCGTTTCCCCGGCGTCTAGGCTTGCGATGGTCCAACCTATCGCTGCGTCTAAGCAAATGAAGGGAAGCAGATTGCCGCTGCCGCATCCGTCTGGAACGTTGCCGTTAATGCGAAAGGCGGGCGAGAAATTGTCTAGGCATGCGCCGAAGGACACATCGTTCAATCCTGTGGGACCTCGGTTGCTCAACGACACTCGCATGGTTCGCGAGGTCGCCGTGGCGGGCACGTCACACGCTTCACTGACTGCAAGCTCCAGATGAGTCAGAGATCCGGCGACCCAGGTAGCTTGGTTTCCCATCGGCCCCGGATCGTTTGCCGGCGTAACGACGTTGAACACGAGCTGCAGATCGCTGACCGCAGTAGGGCCACGATTGAGCGAGTATTCGCAGCTCACGCTATCGCCAGGGGCGAGGTCCGTAACGTCGAACTCCCAGGCGGGAAACGTCACGAGTCCCGAGGTCGGCACCTGTACAAACCGCATCTGACTACAGCGTGGACTGGCCGAGAGGCCAAACGTCCAGACAGGGGGATTGGGCAGACTAGGCGCGAACGCTCGCAATGTCGCTACGGGAACCATCGCTGTCCCGTCGTTGCGCACCGTTGCCGACAAAGTGCCACTGCTGCTGAGCCCGACGAAAATCGGCGTTCGCGGAGTAACCGTTTGCTCAACTACGATATCGCCCGCGTGTGCCACGGTTGTGATGAAAAATACCAGCGCAAAAGCGGGGAGCCCTAGTCGCCAAGTGGCTCTCAGGGCTTGCCGTCTGCGTTGTGGCTTGCGCTGCATGACCGGCTCCGGAGCTACCAAGCGCTAGCCCAAAGGTTTGGGCTAGCGAGCAGCTCTTGCGAGATGCGACTTAGGATCAATTCTTCTGCTTCGCCATCTGCCGATCAAGCGCGCGCTTCTTTTCCTCGCGGGCCATCAGATACCAGCCAATCATCGCGGCGATCATCACGGCGACAATCATGATGGTGGCGAGTGCGTTGATCTTTGGACTGACGCCGAGGCGCACCGACGAGAACACCTTCATCGGCAGCGTAGTGGAAGCTGGTCCCGATACGAAGCTGGCGATGACTAGATCATCCAATGACAGCGTGAACGCGAGCAGCCAACCGGCGACCAGCGCGGGAGCGATCATCGGCAAGGTGACCAAAAAGAACACCTTGAATCGATTCGCACCGAGATCCATCGCGGCCTCTTCGATGCTCTTGTCGACTTCGCTCAGTCGCGACGAAACCACCACGGTGACAAACGCGACGCTGAAGGTGACGTGGGCGATCCAGATGGTCAGCAT
>JBBSIY010000446.1:0-2379 GCA_038257785.1 Lysobacterales bacterium | reverse complement strand
TTTCAGTCTGATCAAAAAGCTGCGCGAAACGCTGCCCAAATGGATGCCTACAATTGGCATCGAAGGCGGCAGAATCAATCTCGTGCCAGTCGATTGGGTGGCCGATGCGATGGATCACATCGCGCATAAGACGGGTCTGGACGGCGGCTGCTTCCATTTAACGGATCCAGAGCCCAAACGGATCGGTGAGGTCCTCAACCTGTTCGCGCGGGCAGGCCATGCGCCAGAAATGACCATGCGCCTCGATGCGCGAATGTTCGCGTTTGTTCCATTCCCAATTCGCGCGGCACTTGCCAATCTGCCGCCGATCAAACGCTTCAGCGGCATCATCCTGAAGGACCTCGGCATACCCGCCGAAGTGCTGAAACTGGTGACCTATCCGACGCGCTTTGATAGCCGAGAAACAGAGCGCGCGTTGCGCGGCAGCAAGATTAAGATTCCCAATCTAGATAGCTACGCGTGGCGGCTATGGGACTACTGGGAACGGCATCTTGACCCGTCGCTGTTTGTTGATCGGACGCTGCGCGGGCGCGTCAAAGGTAAGGTCGTAGTCATCACCGGTGGTTCTGCGGGAATTGGTCGCGCAGCGGCTGAGAAAATCGCTGCGGCCGGGGCGAAGACTATTTTGGTCGCGCGCGGTGCCGAGGAGCTGTTCGCCACCCGCGACGCATTGGCAAAAGCTGGCGCTGACGTGCATGCGTATCAAGCGGATTTGGCCGATTTGCAGTCATGTGATGATTTGGTTGCGAAGATATTGAAAGACCACGGCGCGGTCGATGTGCTGATCAACAACGCCGGTCGCTCGATTCGGCGTTCGATTTCGCTGTCGTACGACCGCTTTCATGATTTCGAACGCACGATGCAGCTGAATTATTTTGGCTCGCTGCGCTTAATCATGGGCTTTCTGCCGAAGATGACCGAGCGCAAGCGCGGCCACATCATCAACATCTCGTCGATCGGCGTATTGGCAAGCTCGCCGCGCTTCTCCGCCTATGTGGCATCGAAAGCCGCGCTCGACTCGTTCAGCCGCTGCGCGCAGGCCGAGTTCTCAGGCCACAACATCGCGTTCACTACCATCAACATGCCGCTGGTGCGGACCAAGATGATTGGACCGACCAAGATTTACGATAGCGTGCCGACGCTATCGCCAGAAGACGCCGCCGACATGATTGTTGAGGCGATCATTGAGCGACCAAGCCGAATTGCTACTCGCCTAGGGATCTTTGCAGCCGTGCTCAACGCGCTGGTGCCGAAGGCCTACGAGGTTGTGCAAAACACGGCCTATACCTTGTTCCCGGATTCGGCCGCGGCGAAGGGCGACAAGCCGGGCGGAGAACCCACTGCTTCAAGCGAGCAGATCGCATTCGCTTCGGTTATGCGCGGCGTCCACTGGTAGCGGCTTACGACACGTTCGCCGTCAAGTGGCGGCGAACGTGCGACCTGACTGGTCAACCGTTCACTAAAATCCGTGGCGCGGCATAACGCGCCCACGTAAGACGCTCAACCGATCACTGACACTGCCGCCAGCGCGCAGCGAGTCCTGTGGTCGGGTCAGCGTCTTTCAGCTGAAGCTGCACGCGCGTCACTCGCAGATCGTCGGTTTCAGCAAGGATCCCGCACACGCGCTCGAATAGGCTGTCGTCTTGCAAGTCGGCATTCGGTTTTAGCGCCACTTCGAGCGTAGAGGCGGTGCTCCAGTGGGCGCTGAACACGGATGGCAGAGTGCGCACGCTGGCCGCAGAGTCGCGACGTCGGATGAGTAATTCATCGTCGGTCAAGGGCACGAGTTTAGCCGTTGCGACAGGAGCTTTCGGCACATCGGCCTGCGGCGTAGGTGGCGCGGATGGCGGCGACGACACTGGCGTATTTGCAGCGGACGTCACGGCTGGCAGTTCGGCTGAGCTGAGGTCCTCAGTCGCCGGTGGTGACGCGGTCGGCGCCGCCGTAGCCAGCTCGGCAGAAGCGCCCGCAGAAGCGTTGGCAAAATCGGCCTGTGTCAGATGAAACGTTGTCGCCAGCGCCACCGCGCCGGCCAGCGCGCTGCCGCCAATCAGAAGGCCCAAGCGATGGCGCAGGGCCGCGCGACGACGGTTGGCGATCCTTTCGCGCAGGCGCGGCGGCAAATGTTCGCTCACTAGCGCCCACAAAGATTCGCCTGCGAGCAGCGTAATGGAGGCATCTTTGGCGGCTAGTTCTCCGGAGCGGCTTACTTTGCCGGTTGTCGCCAACATCGCACTCGAGGCGCGACGCGCGTCGCGGCGTGTAGCTAGATCAAAGATCGTGTGGTCATCGACCTGGACCCCACCGCCATGCTTCACGCGCAGCACTTGCAGGGCGCTGCCGTCGGTCATTAGCAGGTCGGATGCGCCGCTCTGAGGA
>JBBSIY010000445.1:0-2382 GCA_038257785.1 Lysobacterales bacterium | reverse complement strand
TCGCCACTGGGCAATCAACCGCGCTTGGCCCAATCGGCTTTAACGACGTAGAAGGCTTGGCGCTTTCGCCTTCAGGCGTTTTGTTCGGTGCCGCTGACGCCTCAATGACAATTGGCGGCAACAGCTCATCGACCACGGATTTTCTGCTTAGGCTCGATACCGCGACCGGCAAAGGTAGTTTGGTTGGACAGCTTCCGGGCTTGCAGCTTCTGGGCGTCGGCCAATTTGCAGCGTTGGACTACGGTCTGAGCTTCACATGCGACGGGCGGCTTTGGATGGCTTCGGCGACCATCGGCGTCCTATGGGAAGTAGATCCGAGCAGTGCCCAAGTGCGCATGGTCGGAAACACGGGCGCGTCTATTTCAGGGCTGGCTGCAACCGGCAACCAGCTTTTCGGCGTGTCAATAGACCCCATTCCTACGCTATTTCGCATTAACACCGCCGACGGCAGTGCGGCTGCTGTCGGTCCGCTTGGTATCGGTGGAGTGGTGGCAAGTGTTGGACTTGATTTTGACGCCGCTGGCGTGCTGTGGGCAGTGGTGACCCCGGAGCCCATCCAGGTCGGTCCGTCACGGACGGTGCGCGTAAGCACTTTGAACGGAGCCGGCACCGTAGTTTCGACACTCAACACCGGTTTACCCGGACTCGAGGCCTTGGCGATTGCTCCGCCCGGCGGCTGTCCGGCTGGGCCAGCGCCGGCAGCAGTACCGATCGTGGTGCCGGGGCCGAGCGCGCCGCTTTTACTTTTGCTCGCGGGATTGGCTGGGCTCCTTGGCTTGCGTCGCGCTCGCACGGTGGGCTGAGCTTCGGCAGATCTCACGTATCGCTTAAGGCGGACTGCGGATCTAGGGCGACTCGGCGGCTAGTTCGCGTGATTAGCCCGCATTCACCTGCAAACTTCCACACTGATGACTGTCGCGCTTGCGCCTACGTGCAGGTGACGCTTTGACTCTGGAGAACCCCATGCGGCTAAAGTTTTTAATTGCCATGCTGGCGATCTCGTTCGCTGGCGGTGTGCTCGCCGGTGATCGGGAAGATCGCCGAGCGGCTGATGCATCTATTGTGCTTGATGAAATTATGCAGGCGCCGGATCAGGCCATCCCCTCGCGCCTATTGCGGGACGCGCAGGCCATTGCGGTGATTCCGGCTGTCGTCAAAGCGAGTTTCATCCTCGGCGGCCGCGCTGGCAAAGGGCTGGTGTCTGTACGCACGGCGGATGGCACGTGGAGCAATCCCAGCTTCGTCAAGCTGACGGGCGGCAGCGTCGGCTTTCAGGCCGGTGTGCAATCGACGGACGTGGTGCTGGTGTTCCGCAGCCGCGGCGGTATTGATTCCATCGTCAACGGCAAATTTACGCTGGGTGCCGACGCCTCAGTCGCTGCGGGACCTGTCGGGCGCACAGCGCAAGCGTCGACCGACGGCCAATTGAAAGCCGAAATCTACTCGTACTCGCGCGCTCGAGGCCTGTTTGCTGGTGTCGCCTTGGAGGGTGCGGTGATTGCCATCGACCATCGCGCTAATCAGTCCGTTTACGGCCGCAACACCACGCCGCGCGCAATCTTCGAAGGTCGCACGGGCAGGCCGACCTCGCAGGTCGTGGATATGCGCGACAAGCTTGAGGAATACACCGCCCAGTAGGGCCGTCGAGCAGCCGTCATACTGCCGCGCTATTCTGTGTGGCTAGTCGATTTGCAAGGAGTCGTAATGGGGAGTTTCAGCATTTGGCACTGGGTCATCGTGCTGCTGGTGGTGGTGCTGCTGTTCGGCACCAAGAAACTGCGCAACGTGGGCGGCGATCTCGGTTCGGCGATCAAAAGCTTTCGCAAAGGCATGGCTGAGTCGGACGAAGACCCAAGCAAGATTCAGAATGAGGCAAAAGATCCGCGCGAGACTAAGCAGGCGGATAGCGAAAGCCAGCGACACAGCTGATCGGCGAGTAAGGCATCACCCATGTTTGATTTTGGCTTCAGCGAAATGCTGTTGACGGCAGTGATCGCGCTGCTGGTGCTGGGGCCGAAGCGCTTGCCGCGTGCAGCGCAAACCTTGGGCCTTTGGGTGCGTCGCGCGCGCGCCAGCTGGTTTTCGCTGCGCGCAGAGCTAGAGCGCGAACTGGCCGACGAAGACATGAAAAGCAGCCTGCGCGAAGCGCGCGACGAAGTGCGCAAACTGAAGCGAGAATTGGAAGCGCCTCTCATCCCGATGCCTGCGTCCGAATCATCTCGGCTCGCGCTGCAGGATGTCGAAGGTGCACACAACGTCGACGATGCTGGGCAGAATGGTGGTGCGGCGGAACCGCCGTCTAAAGACGCCAACCGATGAGCGAAGAACTCGTCGAGCGCGAAGAAACATTCATGTCTCACCTGGTCGAGCTGCGTGCACGAC
>JBBSIY010000444.1:0-2396 GCA_038257785.1 Lysobacterales bacterium | reverse complement strand
GACCTTCAGCTTTCAACAGCTGCCGATTGCCTATTGGCAGTCGGGATCTGGTCGCCCGCTGCTGTTGATTCACGGCTTTCCGACCGCCGCGTGGGACTGGTCGTGGATGTGGGATCGCCTCGCCGAAACTCGCCAGCTCATCGCCTGCGACATGCTCGGATTTGGCTTTTCCGCCAAGCCGAAAAGCGACTACTCGCTGCTGCGTCAGGCTGACCTGCACGAAGTGCTGCTTGCCGATCGCGGCATCGTTGAATGCGACCTGCTGGTCCACGACTACGGCGTGTCGGTGGCGCAAGAGCTGCTCGCGCGGCAGAGCGAAGGTCGTTTGCAGTTTCGAATCGGATGCATCTGTTTTTTGAACGGCGGCATGTTTCCCGGTCAGCATCGACCGCGACTGATTCAAAAGCTGGGAGCCAGTCCGCTAGGCCCGATGGTCAGCTTGCTGATGAATGAGCGGCGGTTTTCCAAATCCTTGGCGGCGGTTTTCGGACCGCAAACGCAGCCGTCAGCCGATGAGCTGAAGGCGTTCTGGCAGCTGATGAATGCCAACGACGGGCATCGTCTAGCGCATAAGCTGCTGGCCTATATGGCCGAGCGCGTGACGTGTCGCGAGCGCTGGGTGGGTGCGCTCGTTAACGCCCGCGTGCCGTTGATGCACATCAACGGCGCGGCCGATCCTGTGTCGGGCGAACACGTGTATCGCTATTGGCGCGAGCTGCTGCCGAACAGCCAAGCGGTGCTGCTGCCGGGCATCGGCCACTACCCGCAGTGCGAGGCGCCGAACGCGGTGCTGGCGGAGACGCTGGCGTTCTTGGGCGCGTAGCTGCGCGTCGCTTACGGCCAGAATCGGTTTTCCGCACACAGCTTTTCAACGTGAGCCTGTCCACAGCTGCTTCGACAGGCTCAGCACCAACGGGTTCCGACCAATGTGCTGCTCATGCATTCGCCGTCCACCCGGCACTGCCCACTCATCACCGTCCAGTAAAGGGCTAGCAATAAAAACGTCAGCTGACCACGACGTGCAGGCGTGCACGCATCGTCACCCGAATTCTTGCTCGATGTTGAAAATGTACGAAGACAGTCGTAGATTAGGTTGGTGCCCGTTTTAAGGAGACCGCGATGCGCATTCCCCTGCTGCTTGCTCTGACGTTTGCCGCGCCCGCCCTGCTTGCCTGCAACCTGCATGATCCCGGCTCGCGAACCGTTGCCAAGCGGGTTGAATCCACCGCGTATTGGGTGACGCCCGGCATTTCCGGCGCATGGTTTGATCCGCAGCGATCAGGCGAGGGCTGGATCATCGAAGTGCAGCCAAGCGGCGAAGCGCTGGTGGCGTGGTTCACCCATGCGCCGGCTGAAGAGACGGCGGGTCAGCGCTGGATCGTCGCGCAGAACGGCCGAATCAGCGGCAATCGCATCGAGTTCGCCCAAGCCAACACCTTTCGCGGTGGACGCTTCGGGCCGCAGTTCGATCCAGCAATGGTGCAAGCACAGGCGTGGGGCACGCTGAGCTTCGAGTTTGACGACTGCGGCAATGGACGCATGAGCTACGTCGGTCGCGACGCCTTTGGCAGCGGCGCGCGCGACATCGTGCGTTTGATTGGCGTGCACGAAGCAAGCTGCGACGGAGCTCGCGCCTTGAACACATCCGGCGCGCGCGCGCCTGCCGGCTTGAAGAGCATATCGGGCACGTGGTTTGACCCCACGCACAGTGGCGAAGGCCTGTTTCTGCAGTCGATCGACGCCAGCACCGTCGTAGCGACCTGGTTTACCTACACCGACACTGGCGAACCCGCTTGGCTGACCGGCGTCGGCGGCATGATCGACGGTGTCCTGCGCGTAGCCGAGTTGACGCGACCTCAGGGCACGCGCTTTGGCGCGGCGTTTGATCCTGCGGCGGTAAATCGCGAAGCGTGGGGCAGCTTGGAGATCGCGTTTGATAGCTGCCAGCGCGCCAGTTTGAGCTACGCCTCAAGCCAGACGGCATTCGGCAGCGGTGGCCTTCAGCTGCAGCCGCTGACGCGCGCCGCTGGCGCTGTTTGTTTGGATACGTTTGCGCCTGCGCGCACGGCTGGTGTTTGGAGTGCCGGCCCGAGCCAGCCGCAGCCAAGTTCGGAAGTCGCCACGGCGCTGCTAGACGGCGATATCTACGTCGCCGGCAACCTGCCAACGGGGCGCACGTTTCAGCGGTTCTCGACCGCCAGTGGCGCATGGACAGCGCTGCCGGCGCTGCCGGGCGGTCGCGATCACGCATTGATGGTGGCCGAAGGTGGTGCGCTGTGGCTGTTCGGCGGCTATCGCGCCGGTCCCGATCTGGACTCTCACGGCTGGCGCTACGCACCGGCGACGGCTCAATTTGAGCCTATTCCTAATGAGCTGGCCGGGTCGGTGGCGGCGAG
>JBBSIY010000443.1:0-2431 GCA_038257785.1 Lysobacterales bacterium | reverse complement strand
GCGTGATCAGACATGCGGATGCTCGCGTTCGTCAAAGCGCGATTGTACTAGTGGCCTGTAGCGGACAAATCGAAAGTAGCTCGCTCGGTCTGGTCGCGCTGCACTAGCTCCTCACTCACTCGGTCGATAGCTGCGGCTATCGGCCTCGCTCCGGAACGGCGTCCATCATGCCCATCCCGTCGCGATCCCACCTCCGCTTCATCCGTTACAGGCCACTAGCGCCGCTCGGACCCCCCGATCAGTTGCTCGTGGCGGGCCGGTTTGCAGCATCGGGCTCGGGTTCCGAACAGGGCCCGGGTGTGCCCACCAGCGGTCCAAGTCGCAGCGGATCACGCAGCATGGTGACGCGCTCAGCCATGGCGGCGGTCATCATCAGCTCGTTGCTATCGGTCAACAGCAGCGCGCAGCGCACGCCCATGCGGCGGAGCAAGGATTCAAAACCGGCTTCGCCGGCGACCATCAGCGCGGTGCTGGTGACATCGGCAATGACCGGATCAGGATGCAGCACGTTGACACCGACGATCCCCTGCGTCGGCAGGCCGGTGCGCGGATCAACCACATGCGGCCAGCGGCTGCCGGTAGGCGACTCGCGATAGCGGTTGTAGCTGCCCGAGGAATACAGCGCCTCGCCGTCAGCAAGATCCACCGTCGCCAGCGGCTGTCCGCCCTGATTGAACGGGTCGCGCAGGCCAGCGCGCCATGGTCGCGATTCCGCCTCGCCCATCGCGTAAAGATCACCGCCCAGCGTGATCAGCGCGCGATCAATGCCGTGACGACGCAGGATCTCGACGATGCGATCAGTGGCCATGCCTTCGGCAATCGCGCCAAAATCGAGCTGCACCAAAGGATTGCGGCTTTGCAGCCCGGCGTCAGATAGCAGCAGGTCGTCAAAGCTGGGATTAGACACGCGCCACGTCTCGATCTGTTGCTTGCTAGGCGCTGGCGTGGCGATAGGGAAATCGCTGGTGTGAAAGCCCCAAAGCTGCATCAAACCACCCACGCTAGGGTCAAACAAACCGCCGGTCGCCAGCGCGAGACTCAGACTGCGTTTCACCAGCGCTCGCAGCGTTGGCGACAGCGGCACGGTGTCACCGTTGGCCAGCCCCGCGTTAAGCGCAGTGACCTCGCTGGGCTCCCACGCGTGCCACTCTTGATGCAGCCGCTGCAGTTCAGCGGCGATCTCCGCCAACGCGGCTTGGGCGATAGGCGGCGGCACGCCCTCTATTTCGATGGTTGACTCGCTGCCGAACACGTACAGCGTTTCGCGAACACGCTCAGGCGGTGACTCGCAGCCGGTCAGCATCAGAATAGTGACAGCCAGGACTATCCGCCGCACAGGCGATAAAACAGCGCCGAAACGGCGCGAGGCACCGCTAACCGTCACGCATACTGCCCGCCGGGCGCCTCGATCCAAGCGCGCAGCGTTTCGAGGTGATCTGGCCCGACATCAATGAAGCGAAACCCACACCAGTGCTGGCCGGGCCCGCTGGCGTTTTCTAACCAAAGCTGGTGCGCGCCCACGTCAATTCGATGTGGCCTACCTTCATCCGTAGGCAGATGAAAACGCAGTTGGAACAGCGCGTCATCGGTCAGCGCCTCGACGGCTAAAACCATCATGCCTGACTCAGACAAATTGCCGATGCGGCCAAGGGCCTTGTCAGACATCGTGTCAAACACTTCGATGGTCTCAAGCGCGCGGCGGCGCTTGGCGCGGCGAAACTCCTCGCTCATAGCGCTGGCTCCGGCTGTGCGTTGCCGTGGCGACCGCCGCCGAAGGATTTGAGGGTACCGACAATCGCTTTCCACGCGCGATCTACCAGCGTACTGGTGTCTTCGGCTAGAACCGACACGCGGCCAGCCACCAATTCCCGGGCCATCCACGATAGCGAATATTCGCCCTGGCGTTGTCCACGATGATTAACCAACAGGCAGTTGCCGGTCACTGGGCTGAACCAAGCCATGCGCCGCCGCACGGGTTCCTTACGCTCAGGCGTGACCATTTCGAACCATGTGCCAAACGGCAGGCGCTTAAGCGCATCAAGCTGCTTACGCTCGGCGGCATTGAGTTGGTCGACACGCACGTTTTCGGCGTTCGTTTGGCTACCGGGGCCTGCCTGCTGTCCAAACCGAGCGCGCTGCTTTAGCTTCAGCGCTAGCTCGGTGCGCGACGCCGCGTCATCGTCGTCGTCGTCGGTAGGCGTCACCAGCAGCCGCCCGGCAACCGCGCGCGCGTCGTCAGCGTGATAGCCGACCTGACCTAGCGCGTGCTCGATCTCCTCGCGCAGCGGCTGCACTTCCTCGGCGGAAATAGACGACACGCCTGTGGTCCGTGCACTCACCGCTGAGTCAATCAGGCGCTCGGCGATGTCGAGCTGATTCCGGTAAGAATCTGAGTTCTCTCCCTCGCGCAGCGCCGACAGCGCCAGCACGT
>JBBSIY010000442.1:0-2434 GCA_038257785.1 Lysobacterales bacterium | reverse complement strand
GGCTCAGCGACGTGCTCGAACGCCTGCCGACGACGCTTGATCGCGATATCAACAGCCTGCTGCCGCAGAACTGGAAAGCGAACGGCCGAGCCCTAACGCATAGGTTCGCTAATGGGTAGGTGTCGTGGCCGGACGGTTACGTTAGTTCGATTGCCTAGAGGGGTCAAGTGCCTGGCGGTTTGCACCGACGCATGGCGGAGGTTTTGCTCGCTGCGATCAGGGAGCCCGGCAAGCCGATCTCTACAGCAGCGCATAGGCGCTGATCATAGGTATCAGCGCAAACGACCGCTTGGAACAAAAGCGCCTTCCGTCGCGAGACATAATCGCTGAGGCATGCCGATCAAATTGAAACAGCGGCTGGTCATGCGCGGCCGGAACGCTGATCACCAGCGGCTGGAACGTTGATCAGGTTGGTCCGGTACACACAGCCACTTCATGGTGGCGACAATCCAGAGATTTTTGTCACCAAAACTGTCGTCATTCTGGTGACATACGCAAATCGCTGGAAAGCGAGGCAGGACAAGGGGTAGACGAATGTCACTTACCCAGTATGTAACAGGTAAACGACAGGTATCTCGGCACCGCGTTTGGCGGCAGCCTATTTGCGTTGACCGACCCGTTCTGGATGATTCTGCTGATGGAATCGCTGGGGGGCGAGTACGTCGTCTGGGACAAGGCTCGCGAGATCGCGTTTATTGCGCCGGGCAGACGCGACGTAGTGGCCGAGTTTCGCGTTGACGACTGCATGCTTGAAGAAATACGCGCCGCGGCCGCCAGTGGAGACAAAGTTTTGCATTGGTGCGAGACCAAGATTCGCGACCTCAGCGGCGATCTGGTCGCCAAGGTGCGCGCGTAGCTTTACATCCGCCGTAAACGCAACGTCGCGAAGTGAGACACTCGCTCTCATGCCTGTTTTAGTTCGCCGTCAACTAACTGCGCTTAGTCATGCCATTAACCACTAAAGGATATCGCCGACGCGTGCTGCTGATCGGCGCAGCACTTGCGCTCGTCGGAACGGCTTTGCTGCTCGCGGCGCTGTTGGCGCTTTTGTGGAAGGAATCCTATGAGGCTGAAAAAGAGCGCGCCGGCAGCCTCGCCACTGCGCTCGGCGAGCATACCGAAGCGATTCTTGTCGACACGCGCGACCTGCTGGCGGGGCTCGATCAACTAACCACCGAACCGTGCTCAATCGCACACCTACAGGCCATGCAGGAGGCCGCGGCAACGCGCCCGCACCTGCGCGCAATCGGCCATTGGCGGGCGACCGAGCGACTATGTGGCGTCGGGTTCGTTGGCAGCGAGGGCTTGCGCCCGCGCAAGGCCGATCGGATCTACGACTCGGGGGTCATCGCGTGGTGGCCAAGCCCAGACACTGAGGTGGGCGGCGTGCCGCAGTTTCTGATGCGCTACGGCCAGCACGACGTGGCTATCGACCCGCGCATGCTGATTGATGCCGGAACTCTGCAAGATCGCAGCGCCGGGCTGTGGGTCGAAGGCCTGCGGATGGTGACAGCGCCCTCGGGTGCTGAGCTTCCTGATCCCGCCATGCTGCAACAAGGCCTCGTCGTCGATACCGAGCGTGGGCAGCTCGTGTCGCATTTTTCGCACAGTGCCGTATTCCCGATCGACGTGGTGGCGGTTGAGCCGCTTGCGCAGTTTTGGCCGCGCCAGCGCTGGCTGCTGGTGGCGGGCTCGGCACTCGCGTTGACCCTGTTGATCGGGTGGCTGGTGATGCTTTTGCGCATCCTGCGCTGGCGCTTGAGCCCCGAGAACGCGCTGCGCCGTGGACTCCGCCGAGGTCATATCAAGGCCTACTATCAGCCGGTAATGGATTTCTCCACGGGGCGCTGCGTGGGTGCCGAAGCGCTCGCGCGCTGGCAGCGTGAGGATGGACAATTGATTGCGCCAGACGAGTTTTTGCCGCTTGCGGAACAGTGCGGCCTGATCCCAGATATCACCCGCGCGATGCTGAAATCGGTGCTAGACGATCTCCCGGCACTGATCGAATGCGCACCCGACCTCGCGATCAACTTGAACCTCACCGCCACTGACCTAGAGAACGAAACCTTTGGCCTGGCGCTTGCCCAAGGCCTGCGACAGACAGGACTTCCCGCCGCGGCGATTAAGCTAGAGATTACTGAACGCGGGCTAGTCAACAGCGACCTTGCACGGGGAATGATTCGAGGCTTCCGCCGCAACGGTCATCAAGTCGCGGTGGATGACTTTGGCACGGGCTATTCCAGCCTCTCATACCTACAGTCATTTGAGCTAGACATCCTCAAGATCGACAAATCGTTTGTCGATGCAATCGGCACCGAGGCTGCCACCAGCCAGGTAATCACTCACGTTATTGAGATGGCGCGGGCGCTGGGGCTAGACGTAGTCGCCGAAGGGGTGGAATCGGCTGCCCAAGCGGCTTGGCTAGCCGAGCACG
>JBBSIY010000441.1:0-2446 GCA_038257785.1 Lysobacterales bacterium | reverse complement strand
CGGCGGCTCGGATAACGTGACGGTCGTCCTTGTTCGACGTCGCTGAGTCTCGCAGCCCTAACTGAGCCTTCGAGGGCTGGGTAGGAACGCGACGCGGACGTCCGCGAGCCTGGCACCTCTATTTTTATGGCGATCCCGACAGCCTGAGGTCCGCAGGTTCCCGTAGTCGAATGCCGAGAACTGGCTGCTTGACGCGTCAAGGACGCGTCAAGCAAAACGCTTGCTGAAGATTTTCGTAGCCAAAAGTCATGCGGTGACTTCTGGCGCTACGAATGGCTGTCACCTCGCGCTCACAGTGTGCATCACACCAACACTGTCGTTTGATCGAGCGAGGCAATTACCATGAGCATGACTATTCCGTTGACCTTCAACACGCAAACGCTGGCGCCGTTCCGGGCTGCGTGGAATCGCGCTAGCGAAAATCCAACGCCCCTAAGCGCCGCGCTACTTGAGCGCTGCATGCATATCGATACCCAGCATGTGCCAGCGTCACTACAGGAGCAGATTGGCAACGTGCGCAGCATCGCCACGTTACTCACCGACAGCCATTGGATGATGGATTCGGCCGCGCGCCAAGATTTTGCCGGCGCCCTTCGCTACTTTGATAAGGCCGACGATCTTATTCCTGATGATGACCCGCAGTTCGGCCTGCTTGACGATGCCATCGTCATCGAATTGGCGCTCGCGGAGCATCGCGAAGTCTGGTCCGCGTGGCAAGAATATCGTCAGTTTTGCTCCCGACATCGCGAACTTGGCCCAGTCAGCCGTCAGCAATGGCTCGATTTACGCGCTCGCGTCAACGCGCCAGACGCCCGGCACAGCTACGTTGATAAAACCTATGCCGACGACCGTCGCTCGCGCTACCGCATGACCCAACCACTGCCGCGCCTCGATTTGAACTAACGCGCCCCGCTCGATTGCGCGCAATCGCAGGTTCTGGCCTGGCGCGACCCCATCGCGGCAGGCACGCGCGAACTGTCAAGCCTTGCCGCTGCTGAGCAGCGAGGCTACGCTGCTGCCTCGCGCTGGCGGCCCTCATGACACCGAGCTTCATCCATCTGCATTTGCACAGCGAGTTTTCGCTGGTCGATTCGACGATTCGCATCCCCGAGCTAATCCAGCGCTGCAAAGCGCTGGGCATGCCAGCGGTTGCGCTGACCGATCAGAGCAATTTGTTCGCGCTGGTGAAGTTTTATCGCGAGGCGATCAAATCCGGTATCAAGCCGATCATAGGTGCCGATGTTCATGTGGAAGGTGCCGACGACAGCCGCAGTCGCCTCACGCTGCTGTGTCTGGATCACTCTGGCTACCTGTCACTTTCGAAGCTGCTGACGCGCGGATACCTAGAGGGCCATCGTGGCGATCACGTCGCGATTCGCGATCAATGGCTGGCCGAAACAAATACCGGTCTGGTGGCGATCGCTGGCCGCGAAAGCGCAATCGGTCGCGCGTTCGCGGAAGGTCGCGATAGCCACGCCGACATCCTTTTAAATCAGCTGCGCAGGCGATTCGATGATCGTTTGTATTTGGAGCTTGTTCGCAGCGGTCGCGAAGGCGAGGCGAACTGGAACGCGCACGCCATCGCGCTTGGTCAGCGTCACAGCTTACCTGCGCTCGCCAGCAACGACGTGCGGTTTCTTGAACAGGACGACTTTGGCGCTCACGAAGCGCGCGTATGCATTTCAACCGGCCGCGTGCTGGGCGATCCCAAACGCCCGCGCGACTACAGCGACCAGCAATTCCTTGCCTCGCCCGATGAGATGGCCGCGCGCTTTGCTGACCTTCCGGGCGCTCTTGCCAACACGGTTGAGCTGGCCAAACGCTGCAATGTCGAACTCACGCTAGGCAAGTCGTTCCTTCCGGACTTCCCGGTACCTGCCGAGCACACGCTGGAAAGCTGGATCAAAAGCGAAGCGCATCTTGGCTTAGACAAGCGCTTGCAGCGCCAGCCGTTGGCTGCTGGGCACGACCTCGCCAGCTATCGCGCGCGACTCGACGTTGAGCTTGATGTCATCGTACGAATGGGCTTTCCCGGCTATTTCTTGATCGTTGCCGATTTTATTAACTGGGCGAAGAAACAAGGCATTCCGGTGGGGCCAGGGCGCGGCTCTGGTGCCGGCTCACTGGTTGCTTGGGCGCTGGGCATCACCGACATCGACCCCCTGCCCTACGATCTGCTGTTCGAGCGCTTTCTGAACCCTGAGCGTGTCTCGCTGCCCGACTTCGATATCGACTTCTGCATGGATGGTCGCGACCGCGTTATCCAGTACGTCGCCGACGCCTACGGCCGCGATCGGGTCAGCCAGATCATCACTTACGGCACGATGGCAGCCAAAGCCGTGGTGCGCGACGTCGGCCGCGTGCTCGGCAACGGCTACGGCTTTGTCGATAGCATCGCCAAGCTCATCCCGATGACGCTTGGCATTTGCTTGGATGACGCCCTGGG
>JBBSIY010000440.1:0-2462 GCA_038257785.1 Lysobacterales bacterium | reverse complement strand
CGCGCGCCGACCAAGTCCTGATCGAACGCACAAACACGCGTGAGGGCGAGTATCTGTTCGTGTACCCATTCGCTGGTCGCCTTGCCCATGAAGGATTAGCCGCCGTGCTGGCGTGGCGCTTGGCGCAGTCGGCGAAGGGCGATTACGGTTACGCCGTCAACGACTACGGCCTTGCGGTTACGGCGCGCAAACTGCCGAGTTTAGATGTCGACACGCTGCGCAAACTTTTGCATCCGTGGGGACTACGGCGCGATATTCGCGCCAGCGTTAATCTCACCGAACTTGCCCGACGGCAGTTTCGCGACGTCGCGCGAGTGGCGGGACTGGTGTTCACTGGCTATCCGGGCGCTGGCAAAACCACCCGCCAGCTGCAGGTTTCCAGCGGACTTCTTTTTGACGTGCTGCGCCAGCACGACCCGCATCACCCGCTGCTCTGGCAGGCCGAGCGCGAAGTGCTGGATCAGCAGCTCGACTATGCGCGATTGCGTGAGTGCCTCGTCCGCTGCGCCCGCAGCGAAATTTTCTTCACCGAGCCGCGTCGACTGTCACCACTGGCGTTTCCACTTTGGGTTGAGCGACTGCGCGGCGGCGTGCATGCAGATGATTGGAAAACCCGCGTCGAACGCATGCGTGCCCAACTGGAAAAAGCAGCCGACGCATGATCGAAGTAGCGCTAGAGGTTGCTGGGGAAACACTTGTGCTGAACCAAGAGCGCGCGATTTGGTGGCCAGCTGCACACTGCCTCATGGTCGCCGATGTGCACTTCGGAAAAGGCTCTGTGCTGCGTCAATCAGGCATCGCGGTGCCGACCGGACAGACCGACACAGACATAG
This sequence comes from Lysobacterales bacterium, assembly GCA_038257785.1. Taxonomy (GTDB): domain Bacteria; phylum Pseudomonadota; class Gammaproteobacteria; order Xanthomonadales; family Xanthomonadaceae; genus JANNWF01. The sequence goes on along the minus strand of JBBSIY010000440.1, from coordinate 1,629 downwards.
CGCGCCTCGACTCACTGATCGAGCAGTACCAGCCGAACGAGCTCATCGTGCTTGGCGATCTAGTCCACGGACGCTCGCCGCCGGACGCGCAATGGGTTGAGCAAGTCGCGTCGTGGAGAACGCGCCATGGTGACGTAGCAATGCGATTGGTGGCTGGCAATCATGATCGTCACTTCGACTCACGACTGCTCGGCTTCGAGGTGATCGAACACGAGTGGCTGCATGGCGCGTTCCTGCTCCGCCACGCACCTACCGCGAGCGAGCGAGGCTACGTGCTCGCCGGACACGTGCATCCCAGCGTTTCAGTGCGTGACGGGTGGCGCAGACATCGGTTCCCTGCATTTCGATTTGAAGAAAAGATGGGAACCCTGCCCGCCTTCGGTTCTCTCACCGGACTGCATGAGAAATCCGTGAGCAAGGGCGAGCGCATCGTCGCTGTTACCCCTGCCGGGCTGTTGAGCCTAGGCGACACGCCTGCGAGATAGCCTGCCTTTGCCTAGCGCAACAAACGCGCTGCGAATCAGACCGCAACTCTTGTCCTTCCGGCCTCCCAACTCTCAACCCAAGCTTCAGTTGATCGAAGCCACCCGGTTGCGACCACTGCGCTTTGCGATGTACAGGGCTTCGTCCGCCCGCGCGTACAGGCTGCTCACTGTGCCGCCTACTCGAAACGCCGCGAGTCCTATGCTCACGGCGACTGGAATGACTTGCTTCAACGCGTTGATCGCCGAGCGCAGGCGTTCACACTCAATCGTTGCCTGCGCGACATCGGCACCCGGCAAGACGATCGCAAATTCCTCACCGCCGATACGCGCAACGCTATTTTGCTCACCGCTCTGAGTGTTGAGCACCCTCGCTACGGCGCTCAAAATCTCGTCCCCCACAGGGTGTCCGTATCGATCGTTGATGGCTTTGAAGTGGTCGATGTCGACGATCGCCAATACGAGCGGCTGGTGATCGATCTTGGTCGCACTTATCGCTTGCTCGAGAATGCCGTTGAATGCGCGCCGATTTAGCAGACCAGTCAGCGCATCGGTGCGGGTAACCTCAGTGAGCTGCGCATTCTCAGCAAGCAACTCTTTTTGATATCGGAGCAGCTGCTCCTCATACCATTCGCGTTCGGAAAGATGGCTGCTCAACTTCCGATGGGCCAAGCCGAGCTCCAGCAGATTGACCACTTGACGCGACAGGCCTGCAAGCGCCTCTCGCTGGAACGGCTTTAGATCGCGCGGGGAGCGATCCATAACGCAGAGGGTGCCGACTGCTGCGCCACTAGAGCTGACGAGCGGAGCGCCCGCATAGAAGCGCACTTTGTGCTCTCCGGCCACGAGTGGATTTTGCGCAAAACGCGCATCGCTAAGCGCGTCGGGCACCACCAGAATTTCGTGCGGCAGCTCAATGGCATGCGTACCAAACGCCATTTGACGCGGTATCGACGCTAGCGAAAATCCTCGCTGTGATTTGAACCACTTCCGGTCCGAATCGAACAACGCGACAGACGCCATCGGAGTGTCACAAATCCCGGCGGCAATCGCTACAAGGTCGTCGTAGGATTTTTCTGGCAGCGTGTCCAAGATGCCGTAACTTTCAAGGGCTGCAAGGCGTGCTGACTCTGTTGCTTTCGAATCT
>JBBSIY010000439.1:0-2463 GCA_038257785.1 Lysobacterales bacterium | reverse complement strand
CTTGCTGAACCCAGCTGCGGCGCGCTGGCGGCACCTACGCCAAGAAAGTGCAGAGACCACGTCATGCCTGAGGACGCGGGCTCGAAGTGCGCATTGTCGACAGATGGCGCAATGCGTGATCGTGGGCGTCAATCAGCAGCTGCCATGCAGACGACCATCCGGCGATTCGGTCAGCGCCGACTTTAAGCAGCGAGCGCTGCAGACGGGCGAGCCGGGACTGCTGCCAGTTGATGTCAAGCGAGCGTCGCGTGCCGCGGTCGAAATCAATCAGCCACCAGCGCTGATCTCGATCCAGCAATACGTTGTGAGCGTTTAGGTCAGCGTGGCAGATGCCCAGCGCATGAAAACTGGCTAGCGTAGCGCCCAGCTCGCTCCATGCATCCGCGTTCGGCATCAGTGAAGTGATCGACTCGGCGAGCGTTTGTGCATCTGAAATCTCGGCGGTGAGAATTGCGGCTCGATATAGCGGGCCGCTGCGCCAATAGCCGGCGGCCACCGGCGCCGGCACAGGCAGGCCTTGCGCCCGCATGCTCGCTAGTAGTCGAAATTCGCAAAACGGGCGAGTTTTGTCCTCGCCCACCCAGCCGTAATGCTGACGATTCACTCGCGCCATCAAGCCGCCTCGGCGATAGGTGCGCAGTACGCCGCGGCCAAAACTTCCTTCTACATCGCGCACGGCGCCGCGGCCGTGCTTGCTCAACGCCGGCCATCGATTCGCATCAAGCAAACTGGCATCGCCTTGTGGAATGCGGGCGGCGTCGAACAGAATCGCACCCGTGGCAGTCGCCATGCGCAATTCTTGGACGGGATCGAATGTGATGGTTTCGGGTAAGCGAGACATGGCTCGAAAAGGTGGTCAGCGTTGGCAGCGGCGGATTGGCGTCAACGCCTCGGAGTTTAGCAAGTGATCAATGCTGCATCGGTTCGTTCCATCTGTCTGCTCAGACTTTCGGCGCTGGGCGATGTCACTCATGCCGTCACTGTGGTCCGCACGCTGCAGCGCGAGCGGCCCGATATCGCCTTGACCTGGATCATCGGCAAGCTCGAGCACCGGCTCGTTGGCGATCTGCCCGGCGTTGAATTCGTCGTCTTCGACAAGGGACGAGGGCTTCGCGCCTACGCTGACCTGCGACGCGCAATGCGCGGCCGTCGTTTTGATGTGCTGCTGCATATGCAGGTGGCAATGCGCGCCAATCTTGCGTCGGCGCTGGTTCCGGCAAAGAAGCGCGTTGGCTACGACATGGCGCGATCAAAAGACCTGCACGGACTATTCATCAATGAGCGCATCGCCGCGCGGAGCGGCGAGCATGTGCTGGATGCATTTGGAAGTTTTTTGCAGCCGCTGGGCCTGCGGCAATCGTCGGTGCGGTGGGATATTCCGCTGTCGGACGACGCGCTTACGTTCGCCGCCCAAACACTGCCAGGCGACCAGCCGACCCTGCTGATCAGCCCGTGCTCGAGTCACGCCAAGCGAAACTGGAATGCCGCCGGCTACGCGGCGGTTGCCGATCATGCGGTGCGCACGCATGGCTGGCGGGTGCTGATGTGTGGCGGTCGCAGCGCGCTTGAGCGGCAAATGGGCGACGCCATTACCGCTGCGATGCATGAGCCGGTCATCGATATGATTGCTCGGGACACCATCAAGCAGCTGCAGGCGTTGCTTGGCCGAGCAACGGCGGTGCTCACTCCCGACTCTGGCCCCATGCACATGGCCAATGCGGCTGGCACGCCGGTCATCGGTCTGCATGCCGCTAGCAACCCGGCCCGGAGCGGGCCCTATACGGAACGTCGCTACGTTGTTGATCGCTACGACGCTGCCTCCCGCAAATACTTGGGCAAGCCGGCAACTGCCATTGCTTGGGGGACCAAGATTGAGTTCGATGGCGTGATGGATTTGATTGAGGTGCAGGCGGTGATTGATGCGTTGGATCGGTTGGTGGGTGATCGCGTGGGATAGGTTGGGGGCTGCGTATTCGGCACGTTAGTTAGTCATTGCGGGATTTTTGTTTCCGCAGAAGCTGCCGGCGGTACTGTCAACCACAAATCCACGCACCGTCATTGCCAAGCGCCGACGGCGGTGTGGCAATCCAGCTCTACGCTTTGCCGCTTTGCCGCTTTCTTTGCGTAGGTTTTCGCGAGGTTTCGAACCCCTCAGCGCGGCTCGAGTTACCTCTCCTTGCTTCCTTCAGCGGTAGGCAGCCCCTTGGTGTTTGGCGCACCAAGCATAAGAAGTCGGCACCGTGATTCGTCATTGCGAGCCGCCGGAGGCGGTGTGGCAATCCAGCTTTTAGCTTTGCCGCTTTGCCGCTTTGCCGCTTTGTAGATTGTTTTTCGTAGGGTTTCGATCCCCTCAGCGGGGCTCGACCTACTTCTCTTTGCTTCGCCCAGTACTGTCCGGTTAATCGTCGAACAAAATCAATTGCTTGGCGAGGTCTATCGCGTTTTGTTGCGAACTTTTGGCCT
>JBBSIY010000438.1:0-2464 GCA_038257785.1 Lysobacterales bacterium | reverse complement strand
GCGACCCAATGCGGTTGTGCGCGCGCTGTCGAGGCTCTTCGGCGCGCTGTCAGCGCTGCGGCGAGCGCTGTATTTGCGCGGCATCTTGACGTCCGTTCGCCTCGACTGTCCGGTGCTGGTGGTCGGCAATCTCACTGTGGGTGGCGCAGGAAAAACACCGCTGACGCAGGCCCTGGTAGAAGGTTTGCGCGCGCGCGGCTGGCGGCCTGGCGTGATCTCGCGCGGCTACGGCGGGTCGCAAAAAGCGCCCTCCGTGCTGCCCACCAATCCGAATCCGCAGCAGTTTGGGGACGAGCCCTGTCTGCTCGCCCTGCGTACCGGAGCGCCGGTGGCGGTTGCGCGCAAGCGTAGCGAGGCGGGGCGCTTGTTGCTGTCGGCTAGCGATGTGAATGTGGTGATTGCTGACGATGCGATGCAGCACTACGCGCTGGCCCGTGACATCGAAGTGCTGGTGATCGACGGTCGGCGCAGCTTTGGCAATGGCCGGCTGCTGCCAGCCGGACCCTTACGCGAACCCGCGTCACGCGGCGCGCGCTGCGATTTCCGCGTCATCAACGGTGGCGTAGACCAGGTCGCCGAGTCTGAGTGGCCGATGGCGCTGCGCATAGCGCACGCGGTGCGGCTGGATGGGCAGGGCGAGCGCAGTCTCGAAAGTTTGGCCGGACAGGCCGTCAACGCAGTGGCCGCGATTGCCAATCCCGCACGTTTTTTCGCCGCGCTCGCTGGTAAGGGGGTGCATGCGACGAACTATCCGTTCGCTGACCATCACGCGTTCACCGCGCATGACTTTGCATTCGATGATGGGCGTCCCCTGTTGATGACGGAAAAGGACGCCGTAAAATGCCGCGCTTTCGCTAAGCCACATTGGTACGCCGTGCCGGCTGATCCTGTGCTCGATCCCGCCTTTTTTGATGCTGTTCACGCGCGTCTTCTGACGTGTGCCGGATCAGCCAGCCGCAAGGCAGCAATTCTATGAACCAGTCACTAGATTTCGTCGTCGCCATACCGTCCCGCTTTGCGTCCAGTCGGCTGCCCGGCAAGCCGCTAGCCGACATCGGCGGTGAGCCGATGATCGTCCATGTGGCCCGGCGCGCCACTGAAGCTGGTGCGGCCGAGGTAGTCATTGCCACCGACGATAAGCGTATTGCGGATGCCGTGGCGTCGCTCGGTATTGCCGTGCAAATGACGCACAGCGACCACGTGTCGGGCACCGACCGTTTGGCCGAGTGCGCAGCACTGCAAGGCTGGGCCGACGATCGCATCGTCGTCAATCTGCAGGGCGACGAACCCTTAGCCCCGCCGTCTGCGATTCGCGCGGTGGCCGAATGTCTGCACGCGAGCGGCGCGCCGCTGGCGACGCGTGCAGTGCCGATTGAATCCTCTGATCAGCTGTTTGATCCTGCCTGCGTCAAGCTGGTGCGCAACGCCAGCGGCGACGCCCTGTACTTCAGCCGCGCGCCTATTCCATGGGATCGCGACCGCTTCGTCAGCAATCGCGTGCAGCTGGCGGGTCAACACTGGCTGCGTCATATTGGACTTTACGCTTACCGTGTCGCTGCGCTACGCGCGTTTGCGGCGATGCCGATTAGTTCGCTAGAGCAAGTCGAGTCGTTGGAGCAGCTGCGCGTATTGGACGCGGGCTGGCGGATTGCGGTTGCCATTAGTCCCGAGCCTATTCCTGCTGGCGTCGATACGCAGGCTGACCTCGACCGCGTGCGCGCAACCATCGGCTCGCGGGGTAGCGCCGAACCGAGGTGGAGCGATTGAATGCTATGAATCGAGTCCTTTTCGTCTGCATGGGCAATATCTGTCGTTCACCCTTGGCCGAGGGCATTGCGCGTTCTGCCGCCAAGGCCGCGGGGCTCGAGATGCAGTTTGATTCCGCCGGCACGCTCAGCTATCACGCCGGCGAAGCGGCCGATCCGCGCGCACGGCAGGTCGCGCGACAGCGCGGTACGCCGATCGATGATCTGCGGGCCCGGCAGGTGCGAATGGAGGACTTTCTGCAGTTCGATCTGATCTTGGCGGCTGATCGACAGAACCTCGCCGAATTGCGACAACTCAGGCCGAGCGACGCCCGCGCTGAACTTGCGCTGCTGCTCGAATGGGCTGGTGACGGCAGCGGTCGAGAGGTACCCGATCCCTATTACGGCGACCTCAGCCATTTTGAGCATGTCTATCAGCTGCTTGATCGTGCCACCGCGGCAATGGTCAGACGTTGGCAGGCAGATGTTGGCTAGCGGCGTTTGGCAGGCATAATCGTACTGTCATATTGGCTCTCTTGCCGCGAATATCGCGCCCCGCGTGGGCACCGTCGCGCCGCCCCTGAAGACCCGACCTAACCAAGGCCACGCCGCTAAATGAGTACCGCACCCGAGCTTGCCAGCTCGCTCGAATGGCTGAACTCACCGCCACTATCGCTGGCCAATCAGCGCGGCCGCGTCGTGGCGCTGGTCTTTTTCAG
>JBBSIY010000437.1:0-2471 GCA_038257785.1 Lysobacterales bacterium | reverse complement strand
CTGGTCAACGTGGATGGACTCAGCGTCGCGTCGCGCACCTCCTCATTTGCGTACAAGGGCGGCGATCAAAGCGCTGCCAGCATCGGCGAAGAACTCAAGGTGGCGCAGGTACTCGAAGGCAGCGCCGAGACCATCCTCGCTTGGGAGCCTGCCCCATTGCATGGCGTAACTCGACGGGTTTCAAACGCGTGCTGCAGCAGAACGGCGTGCTCGGCTATTGGCGTGCACACGGTTTCCCGCCGCAGTGTCGATCTCTGGGTGATAGAGATTTCAAGTGCGATCAGCCAGCGCCGAGCTTATGAGAATGTTGGTCACTGACGGGCGGTCGGCGTAGACCTTCGATGAGGGGAGCAGGTGGGTCGGAAGACTGGTCGGCGGTAAACGAGCCGGCAGCCAACAGCTGGTCTGCGAAGACGCGTTCCGAGACTAACTCTGCGACTGTTTTTAGACTGCAGCGGCGCGGTCTTCAGAGGGATTGTCCTAAGCGGTGTGCGTTCGCAAGGTCGGTGATCGAAGCGTCGCGCGCTGAGATAGCAGGAAAACTGCGATGCGGGCGCAAACGCATTCCGAAGCCTTGCGATCAGCTATGGTTGTGCTGTGTTCACCAGCGGAAATCGTATTGTCTCCACAAATCTGTCTGTCGATGATTGTCAAGAATGAGTCGGCGGTGATCGCCCGGTGCTTGCAGTCTGTGCGGCCGCTGATCCAGCGCTGGGTGATTGTCGATACGGGTTCTGGCGATGGTACGCAGGACATTATTCGACGCACGATGGCCGACGTGCCCGGCGAGCTACATGAGCGACCCTGGCGCGACTTCGCGAGCAATCGCAATGAGGCGCTAGCGTTGGCGGCGTCGCAGTCAGGCTTCGTGTTTGTGATCGATGCTGACGAGACGCTCGAGTGGCCTGAGAGCTATCAGCTGCCTGCGCTGCACGCAGATGCGTATAGCTTGGTCATGGCGTTTGATCAGATGCGTTACCGCCGCACATGCCTGCTGAAGGCCAGCGCCGGTTGGCGCTACGAAGGCGTGTTGCATGAGTATCTCGTGGCGCCTGACGCCACCACTGTCGAGCGCTTGGACGGGCCGCAGGTGCGCGTGCGTGCGGAAGGCGCGCGCAGCCAGAATCCGAGAAAGTTTCAGGACGATGCCGCGCTGCTGGAACGCGCGCTCGCGGTAGCACCTGACAACGCGCGCTATCGCTTCTATCTAGCGCAGAGCTATCGCGATGCCGGTGAGGTGGCGCTGGCGCTGGCGCACTATCGGCGTAGGGTTGCGCTGCTCGGATGGGACGAGGAGCGATGGTATGCGCAGTACCAATGTGCGCTACTGCTTGAGCAGATGGAGAATGACAGCACGAGCGTGCAGCAAGCCTACCTAGAAGCGTTTCGAATGCGGCCCACGCGCAACGAGCCGCTGACGGCTTTAGCGCGCTACTGGCGGCTACGCGGCGAATACGCGCTGGCGCTGCTGTACGCGCGCTCGGCGGAAAAAATAACGATGCCGGCCGACGATATGCTGTTCGTAGACCTCAGCAGCTATCAGTGGCGGGCCTTGGACGAGCTCGCGGTTTCCGCATGGTGGGCGGGGGCGCACCATGAGGGAGCGGCCGCCGTTGCGAAACTGTTGGCTGAATCACTATTTCCGGATAGTGAGCGACACCGCATCGAAGCCAATGCTGGCTTCTATCGCGACGCTGGTCATTTCAAACATCCGGCGTAGCAAGGTGCCTGTGACGCACACAACGGATGAGGCGGCCCATCGGGGCCGCCTCAATCAGCATCAGGGCACAAAGTTCACAAGCACATTAATTGGCCTGCCCGCGCCGAGGTCCACACCGGTCGTTGCCGGCACGTTAACCGGCGCGCGGAAATAGTCTCCAGTAAGGGTTGAGACATTTGCCTCGCAGACTATGCTGCTGGTCGAGCGGCTGTTCCTTGTTGGATTGGCCACGACGACAGCCGCTGTTCTGGGGATGTAGTAAGCAGAATTGGCATTGCCAACCGCATAGATCGTCCCGCGACGGGCTGCGCCAGTGAACACCAGAACTGGCCCGCTGCAATCGGTGCTTTCGTAGCTCGCGGTACTGCCTCCTTGTATGTCGCCTGCTGCATCAAGACTGACGACGTAGCCACTCGCGGAAATCAAACTCACCGGCTCGAGCGCCGCGTTCGCCGCAGTGGGATAGAGCGGTCTGGTCAAGCTGGTGGACAGCGTTCCATTTATGCTGATCGAGAAGTTGCCGGCACCGCTAGGGCCTGCTGCACCCGTAGCGCCGGTCACACCGGTTGCGCCCGGTACGCCCGCAGCGCCGGTGGCACCCGTTGGACCGGGCACGGTGCTGGGCGCACCCGTTGCGCCAGTAGCACCGGTTGGACCTGTCGGCCCCTGAGGACCTATCGCGCCGGCCGGTCCGGGAACGGTGCTCGCTGCACCAGCGGCACCCGTTGCGCCGGTCACGCCGGTGGCACCG
>JBBSIY010000436.1:0-2481 GCA_038257785.1 Lysobacterales bacterium | reverse complement strand
GGCACGATCTGCGCTTCTAATGAGACCGGCAACAGCCGTGGACTCATGTCGATGTCGCGGTACTTCGCCATGCTCGTTCTCGCTTGCTGGGGCAGATGTATTCCAGCAAGATCAGCAGAGTTTTTCTACAGCCTCGTTAGGGCTCACAAACGGGCATCACGCAAACTTGGAGATGGATAATGAAACGAGTGCTCGCAGTCTCTCTCACGCTACTTGGTCTTTGTGCATCAGCGCTTGCGGCAACGCCGGCTAGTGTCCAGTTCATCGGCACTCTGCAGCAAGATGGCACCACTCCAGTAACGTTCAATATTCAAGTTCCGTCTGGGCAAACGGCGAAGCTTGAGCTTGGCGATGGTCATGTCTTGGCATTTGCGACATGGGGAAGTCCCGAAACGCCGGATAGGACAACCATCATCCTCACCGATGCATCTGGAAAACGGTTGCACTCTCAGACAATCCCGGATGCGGGCCTTACGAGCACCTCATTCACCTATCTAATTTGCGAAGGGCAGCCTAGGTTCATTAGCCCGACTCCCGAGCATCAGGCGTCGTGCTCGCCGTAGTGAGCCCTAACTAGTAGGTCAAGCGGACTGCGCGGAGAGGCTTTGATGTTTCCTGATGTTTTGTCGCGGCGCAGCCGCTCACCACGGCGTTAGGTATCTATGGGAGCCAGCTACGCGTGCACGGACACCGCGACAAGCGTAGAGCATGTACCGCCGAAGCGTTACCCGCGATTAGGGTCGATACGTCGATATCCGAACACTGTCGCATTGCGACCAACGGGGCGTGACCACTACGATAGTCGGCTTTCCACAGGCCCAAACCCTCAATGAGCAAGGATGCATCTGTCGCGCCCAGCGCGAGCGCCGTGGACGAGAATCATTTGATCGCCGAGCGGCGCAGTAAATTGGCGGCGCTTCGGGCTGCCGGTGTGGCGTTTCCGAACGACTTCAAACGTGTCGAGTACGCTGATGATCTGCAGGTTGAATATGCGGATAGTGATAGGTGGACGGCGGAAGCCCTGGCGCAAAGCGGTCGCCGTGTGCAAATTGCGGGTCGCTTGATGGCGAAGCGGGTGATGGGCAAGGCTAGCTTTGCGCAGTTGCAGGATATGAGCGGCAGAATCCAGCTGTATCTTCAGGGCAGCGGACTTGGCGAGGCGTACGAGGCGTTCAAGCACTGGGACATCGGCGACATTGTTGCGGTGACCGGCACGCTGACGCGCACGCGCACCGGTGAGCTGTCGGTACTCGCTGAGGGTCTTCGTCTGCTGACCAAGTCGCTGCGGCCGTTGCCTGACAAGTGGCACGGGCTGGCCGATGTCGAGCAGCGCTATCGCCAGCGCTATGTCGACCTTGTCGTGTCGCCAGAGTCGCGCGAGGTGTTCGTCAAGCGCTCGCAGATTGTCGCCAGCATTCGTCGTTGGCTGGATGCACGGCGCTTTGTCGAGGTGGAGACGCCGATGATGCACATCATCCCCGGCGGTGCGACGGCGCGGCCCTTTGTCACCCATCACAACGCGCTGGATCTGGATTTGTATCTGCGCGTTGCGCCCGAGCTATACCTGAAGCGCCTGGTCGTCGGTGGACTCGAGCGTGTTTACGAGATCAACCGTAACTTTCGCAATGAGGGCGTGAGCACGCGGCACAATCCTGAGTTCACGATGCTTGAGCTTTACGAAGCCTATGCGACGTACAGCGAGATCATGGATCTGACCGAATCGTTGATTCGCGATGTCGCCGTGGAGGTGCTGGGCACAACGCAACTTGACTGGGCAGGTGTTGCTATTGATCTCGGTCCGGCGTTTCGCCGCTGGCGCATGGACGAAGCCGTGTGCTCGCTCAATCCGGACATCGACATCGCGCTATTCCGCAATCAAGATCGCGAGGCGATTGCTGCGCACTGCCAGCGTCTCGGTATCAAGGTTCAGCCAGTGGCGGGATGGGGGAAGCTGCTGTTAGAGCTGTTTGAGCATACCGTTGAGGCGGGGCTGACGCAGCCAACGTTCATTACCCATTACCCGGTTGAGGTCAGTCCGCTGGCGCGTGAAAGTGATGCGGAGCCGGGCGTGACGGATCGCTTCGAGCTGTTTGTCGACGGCAAAGAATTGGCCAACGGATTTTCTGAGTTGAACGATCCGGAAGATCAGGCTGCGCGCTTTCTGGCGCAGGTCGCGCAGAAGGACAGCGGCGATGCCGAGGCGATGCACTTCGATGCCGACTACATTCGCGCGCTTGAGTATGGCCTCGCGCCGACGGGCGGTCTGGGCGTCGGCATCGATCGCCTGGTGATGCTGCTAACGGGCTCCAGCTCAATCCGCGACGTGCTGCTGTTTCCCTACATGCGGCCGGAAGCGTGAGCTAATCGGATGGGTGCGGGCTATCCACCGTCCCACTCGGCGAAATATACCTTCCACTCGCCTTCTTCGATGCGCCAGCCGCTGGTGATGCTGTAGGCTCGGCCCTGTTCTGGAATGAAGCG
>JBBSIY010000435.1:0-2484 GCA_038257785.1 Lysobacterales bacterium | reverse complement strand
TATCAGCTCATTGGCGATAGCCCACGCCTTCGCGTAGTCACTCTCAAACGTGTCCGCGTAGCGCGCGGCAATGGCCACGCTGGGCCAGGCAAACGGCAGCGAGCCGCCAAACATACGGCGCGTGTGGAACAGGCCTTCGATAAACGCCGCGCTGCCCGCGAGGATGGCGCCGCTGGCGGCGTTGAAGTGCTTCCAAAGCGAGACGTAGACGGTGTCGAACATGGCGGCATAGTCGCGGACGGACTTCCCCGAATGCTGCGGCAGAGTGAACAGTCGCGCGCCATCCAGATGCAGTCGGATGCCGCGCTCGCGGGCGTAAGCGCACACCCGCTGAAGCTCGTCGAAATCGACCATTTCGTGGCCGCGACGGCGCACGGGATTTTCGATTGAAATAGCGCCGATGTGCGAGGCGACGCGACCGCCTGCGGTGCGCGCGACGATGCCCTGAACGTCGGTCAAGGACATCGTGCTGCTGCCTTCGGCCAACGGCACAAGATTCAATCCGCTTAGGGTTTGCGCACAGTCGCCGCTGTCGCAGTAGAGATGACTTTCCGCCTGCACCAGCACGCGTCGATCGTCGCCAGCGAGCGCGCGAACGGCAATGTGATTGGCAAGGGTGCCGGTAGGCACAAACATCGCCGCCTCTTTTCCCAGCAATCGGGCAAAGGTCTGTTCGAGTTGGGCAACGCAGCCGTTCAGCGAATAGTAGTCAGCGCTGAAATCAGGCACCGACACTGCTTCGTGTAGCAAGCCAGCGTATTCACGCGGCGACAGATTCAGACCATCAGATTGAAAATTGACGCTGCTGAACGTCGCCGCCGCCGCAGGCCCTGAGTGACTTGCTGCGCTTGATGGCGTAACCGCAGGCAGCGTTGTCGCTTGGGTAGATGAAATCAGGGTGGATGACATCAGGGTGGATGAAGCTAGCGTTGTTGACGCCAGACTCGTTGACGCCAGGCCGGCTGTCGCGATCCCCGTTGCCGCCATAAAGAGTCGTCGATCCATCCTTTGCGCCCGCCTGTTTTGATTGACCGCGCCAGTGTGCCGCAACGCGCTTTCGGTTCGCCGCTTCAGGAAGTCACTGCAGTCTCGACCTCGACGTCGAGACGAGCGACCAACAAGAGAAATTGGCGGCCAAAACCGCTTGCGTCAAATATATCATTTAGATATCATCTAGGCATATTAACGACACCGCTCGTTTCGGGCAGGAACCAATGCCCGCCACAGTCCCACAAGGAGCACGCGCCATGAAACAACACGATCTACACTCGTATTCCGGCATTCCGGCCTTGCTGCTCGTGCTTGCACTCATGCTGGCCAGCGTGGCGCTGGTCGCCGTCGGTCCGCCCGTCGTGAAAATCGCTGGCGTTCTCTGCCTCATCGCCCTGTTCGTGACGCTTGGCGGCTTGTATATGGTCGAGCCCAATCAGTCCGCCGTGCTGACGCTTTTCGGCCGCTATGTCGGCTCGGTCCAAGAGCCCGGCCTGCGCTGGAACAATCCGTTCTATGCAAAAAAGAAAGTCTCGCTGCGCGTGCGCAACTTCGAGAGCGGGCGGCTAAAGGTCAATGAACTAGAGGGCAGTCCGATTGAAATTGCCGCCGTCATCGTATGGCGCGTGGTGGATTCAGCCGAAGCGGTCTTCAACGTCGATGACTACGAGAGCTTCGTGCATGTGCAATCCGAGTCGGCCCTGCGCGCGATGGCCACCAGTTATCCATATGACTCGCACGACGAAGGCGGCATCTCTTTGCGCAGCCACCAGGAAGAAATCTCTAAGCACCTGAAAGAACAGCTCGATGAGCGCCTGACGACGGCCGGGATCGACGTGGTCGACGCGCGGATCAGCCACCTCGCATACGCCCAGGAAATTGCGCAGGCCATGCTGCAACGCCAGCAGGCCGGCGCGATCATCGCCGCCCGAGCGCGGATCGTTGAAGGAGCGGTCGGCATGGTCGAAATGGCCCTCGATCAGCTGAAAGCGAAAGGTGTCGTCGAACTCGACAATGAGCGCCGCGCGGTGATGGTCAGCAATCTTCTTGTCGTGCTGTGCTCGGACCGCGCAACGCAGCCGGTGGTCAACACCGGCAGCCTGTATTGAGCTGCTGCGTTAACGTGATTGACATGCCGTCGTGAGCGACAAGAAAGCCTACCCGCTGCGAATCAACGCCCAGGTGCTGGAAGCCGTCCAGCGCTGGGCGGATGACGAGCTGCGCTCGCTAAATGCGCAGATTGAGTATCTGCTGCGCGACTCGCTGCGTAAATCTGGCCGGCTGAAGCCGCCGGCCACTACTGACGATAAGGAAGAGTGAGATGGCACAGGATCGATTTATCTACAACGTGGTGGAGCTGAAGAGCAGCCTGTTCGGCGTCAAGACGCAAACCATGCAGGACGAATTGAATCGCCTAGGCGCGCAGGGCTGGGAGCTGATCAACATCATCCCGATAGGCACCACCCAACGCATGATCTTCAAGAAAGCGCATTA
>JBBSIY010000434.1:0-2496 GCA_038257785.1 Lysobacterales bacterium | reverse complement strand
CGGCGCTGAGCTTGGCGAACTTGTTCCACGGGCATACCAGCTGGCAGTCGTCGCAGCCGTATATGCGATTGCCGATCAGTGGTCGCAGTGACTCCGGAATGCTGTCGTGCAGCTCGATGGTGAGATACGAAATACAGCGCCGCGCATCGACTTGATACGGCGCGATGATGGCACCGGTGGGACACGCTGGCAGGCAGCGCGTGCAAGTGCCGCAGTGCTCGCCCGTAGGCGCATCGGCGAGTAGCGCTAGGTCGGTATAAATTTCGCCAAGAAAGAACCACGAGCCCGTGCGCTTGTCGATCAGATTGCTGTGCTTGCCGATCCAGCCGAGCCCGGCATTGCGCGCGAGCGCCTTCTCGAGGACCGGCGCTGAGTCGGTGAACACGCGATAGCCGAAGGCGCCGATGGCCGACTCAATTCGCTTCGCTAGCTGCTGCAATCGCTGGCGCATTAGCTTGTGATAGTCGCGACCCAGCGCATAGCGCGAGATATAGCCGCGCCGAGAGTCCGCGAGCACGTGCCATGCGTCTTCGGCATCTGGAAAGTAATCCATACGCGCCGAGATGACGCGCAGGGTGCCCGGCACAAGCTCCGCAGGCCGCGAGCGACGCGTGCCATGGCGCGCCATATAGCCCATTTCGCCGTGATGTCCGGCGGCGAGCCAGCGTTCAAGATGCGCTTCATCGTCAGGCAACTCGGGCTTAGCGACGCCTATCGCCTGAAATCCCAGCTGCTTTCCCCATGTGCGGATCTGCGCCGTAAGCTCTGTCGCGTCGATAGACGATGCTGGTGTCACTTCGTCGAGCGAGTTGGCGGTTGGTGCGGTGTGCGTCGGATGCATGGCGTCGAGTATAGAATCGTCGCTATGCGCAATGCCCAACCGCTTTATTCCACCGCTGCCGTGCGCGCCATTGACGCGGCCGCCATTGCTGGCGGCATCGCCGGCTATACGCTGATGGTTCGTGCAGGCGAGGCGGCGTTTGCCATCTTGCGAAGCCGTTGGCCCAGCGCCCGTAGCCTGCTTGTTGCATGCGGGCCGGGTAACAACGCGGGTGACGGCTACGTGGTCGCTCGCTACGCGCGTCAGGCAGGATTTTCGGTGCAAGTGCTGACGCTTGACGCCGCCACGCTTTTCACTGTTGATGCCCAACAGGCCAAGAGCGATTGGCAGAGCGTCGGAGGCACGGTCGCTGTTTTCGATGCCGCTTTACCCTTGCCTCTGGCTGACGTGGTGGTCGATGCGCTGTTTGGCATCGGCCTCGCGCGGGCTCCGGATGATCAAGCAACCGCGTTGATTGAAGCGATCAACCGGCTGGAGCGCCCGGTCTTGGCATTGGATGTGCCCAGCGGCGTTGATGCTGACTCTGGCGCGATTCCGGGCGTCGCCGTAATGGCAACCGTTACCAGCAGCTTCATCGCCAGCAAGCGTGGCCTATTTACCGGTCCGGCTCTCGACTGCGTTGGCGAACTGGTTTTGCACGCGCTGGAAGTGCCGGCAGCGGCATTCCTTGCGCAGCCGCCATCGGCGTTTACGCTTGAGGCGAGCGCGCTGGAAGACTTGCCTGCGCGCCAAGCGAATGGACACAAGGGCAGCCACGGCCATGTGCTGGTGGTCGGCGGTGATCGGGGAGCAGGTGGCGCGCTGCGGCTGTGCGTTGAAGCCGCGATGCGCAGCGGCGCAGGCTTGGTCACTGCGCTTACTCGAAGTGAGCATGTCGCGCCTCTGTTAGCGGTGCGACCCGAGTGCATGACACACGGGTATGAGTCTGATGTGCTGCCAGCTGCTGCCCAGCGCGCTAGCGTCATCGCGCTTGGGCCGGGCTTGGGTCAATCGGAGTGGGGACGAAGTCTTTATGCGTCACTGATTGATGATCCGCGCCCGCTGGTTCTGGACGCCGATGCGCTTAATTTGCTGGCCGCTAATCCCCGGCCGGTTCCGGGTCGCGTGCTGACGCCACATCCGGGTGAAGCGGCACGCTTGCTGGGCTGCACGGTGGAATCGATTCAGCGTGATCGGTACGCGGCATTGCAACAGCTGGTAGATCGCTACGCTGCGACCGTCGTATTGAAAGGAGCGGGCAGCTTGATAAGCGCGCCCGGTGAACCAGTGATGGTGATTCGTGCGGGCAATCCTGGTATGGGCAGCGGCGGCATGGGCGATCTCTTGACCGGCGTTATTGCTGCTCTGATGGCGCAGGGCTTGCCGGCGTTTGAAGCCGCGACACTCGGTGCGCTGCTGCACTCAACTGCGGGCGATGCCGCCGCAGAGCAGGATGGCGAGCGCGGCCTGCTGGCGTCTGATTTGTTGCCATGGCTGCGCGGCGAGCGGGCGTTGCATGCGCGCCGCGCGCCCTAGTAGCTGACGGTTGCGGTGCCGGTCGTGCGTTCAGTGACGATGTTGCTCAGCGACCCGGCCGCCACGGATCAACTCGGCCTGCGGATGGCTACCGCTTTGCCCGATGGCGGTCACCTGGCGGTTTGGCTCGAAGGTGATTT
>JBBSIY010000433.1:0-2498 GCA_038257785.1 Lysobacterales bacterium | reverse complement strand
TGTCGTGCCGCTGCACAGCACCAGATCATCAGCGCGCACGTTGAGAAAAACGGCAAGCTTCTTGCGCGCGCCTTCAAACGCTTCCGTCGCCTCTGCACCCAAGGTGTGTACGGCGCGACTAACATTGGCGTTGTGGCGACGGTAGAAACCGTCAACCGCCTGAATGACTGACTCCGGCTTCTGGCTGGTGTTGGCGGAATCGAGATACACCAGCGGCTTGCCGTTGACCACGCGGTTGAGCAGCGGGAAGTCGGCACGCACCTTGCCCCAGTCAACGCCGCCGCTCACAGTGCCCCAGCTGCATGTAGGCGTCGATCAAGCTGTGCCGACAGCACCGCCGCCAGCGCCGAATCCACAATGGCATTGATCGGTTCGCGACAAAACGCCACCGTCAGCAAGCGACGCGCTTCCTCTTCCGGCAGTCCGCGCGAGCGCAGGTAGAACATCGCTGCCGGATCAAGCTGCCCGACGGTCGCGCCATGCGCGGCCTGTACCTCATCGGCATGAATCTCAAGCACCGGCTGCGTGTCGATTTCAGCATCCGCTGACAGCAAAAGATTCTTGTTGGACAGCGAGGCGTTGCTTCCATCAGCGCCTTTTCCAATCAAGATGCCGCCGTGAAATACGGCGCGACCTGACGCCGCACCGAGCCCGCGCCAAACCAGATCGCAGCGCGTGTCGCCGCTGGTGTGGCGAATACCGAGCCGCGTATCGACATGCCGCTTGCGATCAGCCAACAGCACGCCATTCGCATGCACCGCTGCGCCTTTTCCAGCCAGATTCACGTTTAGCTCATGGCGACTAAGTGCGCCACCGAGCTCCAGATCAAGACGTCGATAGGTGGACTTTGCCGCCTGCTCCACCTCGCTGCGCTGGAACAAACTCGCGCCTGCTGATTCATCCTGCACCCGGGCATGCGACAGCACTGCACCCTCGCCGAGTTCGATATGCGTGAGCACATTGGATAGATGACGATGTTCGCCAACGGCAAGGTAGTGCTCTACGACGGACACCCGCGCATTGGCCGAAAGCGCAATCAGCGAACGCAGATGCCAAGCCTGATCTGCTTCAGCTGGCGTGCCGACATAGACCAAATGTAAGGGTGCCTGCAGCTGCAACCCCGCTTCCAAAGTCAACACAACGCCTTCCGTTGCGAGCGCAGCGTTGAGTCGAGAAAAAGCCTCATCAGCCACATCGAAACGACGCGTCAAATGGGCGGGCGTGGCGCTAGCCTCTTCAGCAAGCAACGCTGATAGCGGGCTTAGTTCAACGCCCTCGGGCAGACCGTCAAGCTGCGACAGGCGAGCCGCGAAACGGCCGTTGACGAACACCATACGCGGCGCCGGAATGTCACTAAGCGCCTGCGAATTGTTTAGCGCCTGCGAACCCGTCTCCACCGACTCGCCAGCGGTCGGATCAAGCAGTGCAAAACCACGCCGCTCGAACGCACGCAGAGAGGTGTACTTCCAGCGCTCGCTGCGCGCAGTCGGCAAACCATCGCGCAGCACCGAGGCCATCGCGGCTCGACGCACCAAACCCAGCCGACCGCGCTCGATCAACTCAGCAGGCAGCGCATCGAAGCCTGACTTCAGCGAGTCCAGAAACGGATTCACCTTCGACCCACTCATGCCGGCTCCGGCGCAATCCGCTCACGAACCCACGAATAGCCGTGCTCTTCTAGCTGCAGCGCCAGCTCTGGGCCACCGCTTTCGACAATTCGACCGTCCGCCAGCACGTGCACAAAGTCCGGCTTGATGTAGTCAAGCAAGCGCTGATAGTGGGTGATGACGATGAACGCGCGATCAGCAGAGCGCAGCGCGTTAACGCCGTCGGCAACCGCTTTAAGCGCATCAATGTCGAGACCCGAGTCGGTCTCATCAAGAATGGCCAGCTTCGGCTCGAGCACGGCTAGCTGGAAAATCTCATTGCGCTTTTTTTCACCGCCGGAAAACCCTTCGTTGACCGCGCGATGCAGCAGCTCGTCTTTCAAACTAAGCACCGACAGCTTCTCGCGAACGCGCTTCAAGAACTGCATCGAATCCAGCTCAGGCTCGCCGCGCGCTTTGCGCTGCGCGTTGTAGGCCGCGCGTAGAAAATACGTGTTGTTGACGCCGGGAATTTCGACCGGGTATTGGAAGGCCAAAAACAGCCCAGCTGCAGCGCGCTGTTCCGGTGCCAGGGCCAACAGGTCTTGGCCCTCGAACGAGACTGAGCCCAGCGCGGCGTCGTAGCCCTCACGCCCGCTGAGCAGATAGCCCAGCGTGGACTTGCCCGCGCCGTTCGGCCCCATGATGGCGTGCACCTCGCCCGGCTTCACGACCAGGTCGAGGCCTTTGAGGATATCGCGCTCGCCTAAGCGAACGTGGAGGTTTGAAATGTTCAGCATTGAGGAATCTCGTTATTCGGCGCGGCAACAAACCGCACCTTTGATGATCAAACAGCGGGGCGCTGCCGGCGCCTTAACAACGACCACAAACCCAGCGCCGCCACGGCACCCC
>JBBSIY010000432.1:0-2510 GCA_038257785.1 Lysobacterales bacterium | reverse complement strand
GAACATGCCGGTTCGCGCGCTGCTCCGCACTGACTTCGGGGCTCTCGGTGTGCGCGCGCGCGTCGAACAGATCATAAGCAGTGCCCATGTCCAATATGACGCAGGAGTCTGCTTCTTTCTGCGCGCACTGCATCAGCCCAAGGTCCACCGTATCACCGCGACTATGGCCTGACTGTTCGGCAATATAGTCCGGCACAAGGCTCGATTTTTCGATGCGCGGATAGAACTCAGCCTTGCTGCGCTGGTCGGACAAATCGCGTGCCCAGCGCATAAAGTGCGCCACGGCACGGCGTGGTCGATAGCAATCGAAAATCAAGAGCCGATGATCGCGCTGACGCAGCTGGCGCTCGACGCGGGCCAACGCATCGGCCACGTGAGGCAATAGCAGACAGCGCGGTGCCGCGTATCCGTCTATTGGCGCGCCTACAAAGTTGTTTGAACCCGCGTAGCGCATATCGACGCGCAGCGTTGGCATCAGCGTCTGCAGGTCAACCAGCGGCGCTTCATCGCCCGCAGTTGCCGGCGAAGAGCAGCCACACACCATGAGCAGCAAAAGTCGACGCATCACAGCATCACCCAGCTGGCCACCGTGTAGGAAACAAATGCCAACGCAGCAGCAGCCAATGCGTAAGGCAGCTGCGTGCGGACGTGCTCGAATACGCCACAGCCCGATGCCATCGCAGTGACAAATGTAGTGTCCGAAATGGGCGAACAGTGATCACCAAATACGCCGCCGCCGAGAATTGCGGCCAGCGTCAGCGACGGCGGCAGACCCAACGTTTGAATGAGCGGCACGCCAATCGGTATCAAAATAGCGAAGGTGCCCCACGACGTGCCGGTTGAAAATGAAATCAGCGCACCTGCCAAAAACAGCATTGGCACCACCAGAACCACGGGTAACCATGTGCCGATTACTGACGCCACGTAGGTCCCGGTGCCCAAGGCTTTGAGACTCGCCCCAAACGCAATCGACACTACGAGAATTGCGATCAGCGGCAGCATCGACTTCATTCCGTTGAACGCATGGTCCATCGCCTGTGCATGGCTGAAGACGCCCCCTACGCGCAACATCACGTAGGCCGTCGCGGTCGCCAGCAGCGCTGAATACAGCACCGATCGCGACCCATCCCCGGCCATAAAGTTGCCCTGCCCGGTCACAAACATCAGCGCCAGCATGCTCAGCAACAAGACGCCAAGGGGCACGAGCATGTATCGCGCCAGACTAGCTGGCACGACGTCTTCCTCGATCGCAGCCGCTTGTATCGAGGCTTCAGCCGCAGCGAGTGGACCGAACACCCGCCCGCTGAGCACGGTGAACCCCACGATGCCGACGGTAATCAGCGCATAAAAATTGAGCGGAACGCTGCCGGCGAGTATCGCTACGCTGGGCGCGCCGAGCTCATAGTTTCCCAGCAAACCCAGCACGTATGCGCCCCAGCCATTCAGCAAAATCAGGATGCAAATCGGCGGACTAAAGCTGTGCAGAAAATAGGCCAGCCGCGCGCGGCTCATGCCAAAGCGATCAAACAGTCCGCGCGACACCAGGCCAGATACCAGCACGCTGAGGTTCGACTCGATAAACAATAAAGCGCTGGTGCTGATCGTTAGCAAACCTGCGCGCCGGGGCGTATTGGCAAAGCCCATATGGGTGAGTCGCTGCACAAACGCCTGTGTCGCGCCGCTGGTGCGCACGAACTCAATCAGCACGCCGACACCGAGGCTAAACAAGATCAGCCGCGTATTGCCTGCCGATTGAAACGTTTCAATAATCCGATCAACGCTGCGCTCAAGCATGATCAGCGGGTGCCAAATGCCTTCGGAAATTGAGCGCAGCGCTTCAGAGGACACCAGCGCTAGCGCCAGCGAGGACACCACCTCGCGCGTCAGCATGACAAGCGCAAGCGCAATCAGCGGCGGCAGCAGTGACCAGGCATCCATGTCGTCCAATCCTTGCGCGTTAAGTTAGCCACAACGCGACGCGCGTCGAGGCCCGCAGAGCCTGCCACGGAACGAGGCCGAAAGAATCGTTCGGCGTCGAAAAATTTCCGCTAGCGCCTCGCATAAGCATGTGAGGCGCTACCCAAGAGTGGCTTCCGATTAGAAGTCCAGCGCGAGGGTCAGCTGCGCAAAACGTGGTGCCTGCCAGCCGGTAGGATTGCCGAAATTGCTGTTGCGATCGCCGATATCGGACTCGCGCGTTTCGTCAACCTGCAGGACGCGTTCGGAGTTGAACAGGTTGAACACTGCCAAGCTGGCGCGCAGATTTCCTGCGCCCACTTCGTGCGTCCACGTAATGCTCGCGCCTAGGTCGTAAACCCATGGCGTGCGCCCAAACGCGCCACGACGATTCAACTCATAAACGCGCTCAGACTGCGCGAAATCGCCTGTGCAGTTTTGAATGCAGGTGTAAAAACTATAGAACGCGGTGTCATCGCCCGGCGATGCCACACCTAGGCCGCTGATCGGTCGGCCTGATGCAGCGGTCAAGGTTGCACCGAGGGCCCAAGCGT
>JBBSIY010000431.1:0-2514 GCA_038257785.1 Lysobacterales bacterium | reverse complement strand
GTCAGCGACCTCGAGGTCGTTCGGCCGCCCACCTGCTCGCAAGCCAGCCACGGCGCCCGCGACATCGATGTCTGGGTGATGCTGATTGAGTTTGAACTTGAGCGCGATGGAGGTCACCTCAAAGTGGAATCCGACGATGGCGTCGAGTTCGGGTTCGAAGTCGGGGTGGCCATGTGCTGGCGTCCATGAGGTGCGCAATGCGCCCTCGTAGTGCGCCGAGAGATCACTGACAATCGCGCGCTTTATTTCGATGTCGTCGGTTGCCCGCAGATCGCCTTGAATGTGCGCGACAGCGTAGTTCCACGTCGGCACGCGATCCTCGGGGCAGCTGTACCAGGTCGGCGAGATGTAGGCGTGTGGGCCGTGCACGATCATCAAAGCTGCGCCTGTGTGCCGCGCCTGCGGATTGGGACGTGCCCAATGGCCCCGAATGCTGACAATTTCTTCGCGACGCTGATATAGCACCGGCAGATGCGAAACGAACGGCACGCCGTCGTCGACGGTAGTCAGCGTAACAAACGCGTCGCGCTCGAACAGCGCATCGAGCGCGGCCAAATCTGTTTCCGCATAGCTGCGCGGCAGATACATGGCTAGTGCCTTGCCGGCAGGTTCTGGATCATTTGTTCGCGCAAGTCATCGGGGTCGTCAGCGCGCGGAGGGGAGATGGTCGACAGGTCGAGCCCAAGCGCTGCCGCGTCGTCCTCATCCATGCCGTCTAGGGCAACAAACTCGGCATCCAAAAGCGCCGCGCGGGCGCTGTCTTCGCTGTCGTAGGGCAGGGTGCGCGCGTCACAGTCAAACACGTATGCCGTGCCGGTATCGGTCACCCGCAGGCGCGCCCATATCACCGTGTTGCCCAGCGTTCGTAACCACCACTGTGTCATTGCTACCTCAGGTCGAAGCCGTATGGAATCAGCACAATGACGCTCAGCACCGCGCCAATGATCGTGCACCAGCCGAGCAGCTGCGCCGGCGTCGCTAAACCGGTAATCGAGCGATCACGCGTGGCGCGAAACCCACCGCCGAGAATCCAGCGCAAGAAGCTTGGCGCGAAGGCGTGGCTGCCTACTCGAATACCGTGATCGCAGCTTTGCCGGTAAGTAAGCGGTCCAAAAATTAGATAGCCAGAAATACCGGTGATCGCCATGCCGGTCGAAAACAGCAGCAGAAACATCAAGCCTAGCGGCACGGCTAGTACTCCGCCACGCCGGGCGCGCGCGGATACGGGATCGCGTCGCGAATGTTCGACAGGCCAGCGACGTAAACCACAAGCCGTTCAAAGCCCAGTCCGAAACCCGCATGCGGCACGCTGCCGTAGCGGCGGAAATCGCGATACCAGCCGTAGTGCTCGGCGTCTAGGCCAAACTGCGCCATGCGCGAATCAAGCACGTCGAGACGTTCTTCGCGCTGCGAGCCACCGATGATCTCGCCGATGCCGGGTGCCAGCACGTCCATCGCAGCGACCGTCTTGCCATCATCATTGAGGCGCATATAAAACGCCTTGATGTGCTCGGGATAGTTCATCACAACAACCGGCCGCCCGACGTGCACTTCGGTCAACCAGCGCTCGTGCTCGGTTTGCAGATCAAGTCCCCATTCGACGGGAAACTCAAATTTGTGCCCAGACGCCTGCAGCAGGCGAACGGCTTCCGAATAGTCGATACGCGCGAACGGCTGTTCGATGAATGTTTCAAGGCGCGTCAACGCATCTTTCTGCACGCGCTCGGCAATAAACGCCATGTCATCACTGCGCTCGTTGAGCACTGCGCGGAACAGATATTTTAAAAACGCTTCGGCGAGGTCGGCGTCGGCGGCAAGATCGGCGAATGCGATCTCTGGCTCGATCATCCAGAACTCGGCTAGATGCCGCGTGGTGTGCGAGTTCTCGGCGCGAAACGTCGGGCCAAAGGTGTAAACCTTCGACAGCGCTAGGCAGTAGGCCTCAACGTTGAGCTGGCCGGATACGGTCAAGAACGTTTCCTTGCCGAAGAAGTCGCGACTGAAATCGACCTTGCCATCGGCGGTACGCGGTGGGTTGACCGCATCCAGCGTCGAGACGCGAAACATTTGTCCAGCACCTTCGGCATCCGATGTGGTGATGATCGGCGTGTTGACCCAATAAAAGCCCTGCTCGTGGAAAAACCGGTGCACGGCCTGCGCCAAGCAGTGGCGAATGCGCGTCACCGCGCCAAATAGGTTGGTGCGTGGGCGCAGATGTGCGACCTCGCGCAAAAACTCCAGCGAGTGCGCTTTGGGCTGGATCGGATAGGTTTCGGGATCGTCAATCCAGCCGACCACCTCAACGCGCTTGGCCACCAGTTCAAACGACTGGCCTTGACCCTGTGAGGGTGTCAGTACGCCACTGGCGATCACCGAGCAGCCGGCGCTTAAGCGCTTGATTTCTGAATCATAGTTGGCGAGCTCGGCGGGTGCCACGACTTGAATCGCCGCGAAGCACGAGCCGTCGCTCACGTTGACAAATGACAGGCCGGCTTTCGAGTCGCGACGGGTACG
>JBBSIY010000430.1:0-2519 GCA_038257785.1 Lysobacterales bacterium | reverse complement strand
CACGGCACCGCCGCTAAGCAAGGCGCAGGTGTGGGATCGACCTAGGCTAATCGCGAGAACATCGATATCGCCAAGCCCTAGTACATTGACCGGCAGTGAACTGTTTTGGTCCCCGCCGTTGCCAAGCCGACCGTCGAAATTTGCGCCCCAGCACTGTACGCGCCGCGCGGCATTAATGACGCACGTCGATTCGCTGCCTGATTCAAGCGCGCGCACACCCGACTGCAATCCGACGACATCCACCGGATTGAGCCGGGTCAGCGTGCCGCCGTCGCCCAGCTCGCCATTCAAGTTATAGCCCCAGCACTTAACTGCTCCGGTCGTGCTCAACGAGCAGCTTTGCCGGTTGCCGACGCTGACGGCTGCGACGCCGCTGTTCAAGCCGGTGACCTGCGTCGGCACTAGGCGCAAATTGATTTTGTCGATGCCAAGCTGACCGGCGCGGTTTGAGCCCCAGCACTGCACCTTACCGCTGCGGCCGCGCGCGCAGGTGTGGTGACCGCCGGCAGTGATTTGTTCGACATCTGCGGCGAGATCGAGCGTGGTTTGTGCGCCGGCGCTGCCGTCAATCGGACCGGTACCGAACTGGCCGTCGATGTTGTCGCCCAAGCAGCGGACGCTGCCGTTGCTCGACAGTGCGCAAAAATGGAAGTCACCTGCCTCTACGGCAATGAACCCGCTTTCGAATTCTGGATACAGGCGTGCGGTTAGCGAGCC
Source organism: Lysobacterales bacterium (assembly GCA_038257785.1). GTDB lineage: Bacteria > Pseudomonadota > Gammaproteobacteria > Xanthomonadales > Xanthomonadaceae > JANNWF01. Next base: position 1,802 of record JBBSIY010000430.1, on the reverse strand, counting down.
GCCTTCGAACGCGCCTAGTGGATATTGACTGCCCCAGCAGTACAAGCCACCCGCATTGCTCAGTGCACAGGTCGCAAAGGCGCTACCGGCGATGGCGTTGACCGGTCCTGGTAACCCTTGCACGGCAGTCGGTGACGGTGAGTCGAGCGTGCTGTTGTTGCCAAGCTGCCCCGTTGCGTTGGCGCCCCAGCAAAAAACGCGGCCGTCGCTGAGGCTAGCGCAGGTGTATTCATCCCCGGCTGCGAGCAGCACAGCGTTTGTCGGCAGGCCGCTAACCAACCCAGCCGTGGCGCGCGGCGATGCGGTGCTGCCGTCGCCCAGCTGACCGCGCTCATTGTTACCCCAGCAGCTCACTCGACCGTCTTGCAAAAGAGCGCAGCTGTGGCGCGAGCCTGTTGCTAGCGCCGTCACCGGCCCGGGCAGCCCGAGTACAGCGGTCGGCTCATCACGGCTGGCGCTGGTATCGCCAGCGCCTAACTGGCCCGAGTCATTGAAGCCCCAGCACACGACGCTACGGGAGGCGGTAACAGCGCAGGTATGCGCATACCCAGTCGTTAAGGCACGAACGCCTGTGAGCGTTGGCACCTGAACAGGCGTTGGTCGCGCTGATAGCGCGGTCACATCGCCGAGTCCGAGCTCGCCAAAGCCGTTGTCGCCCCAGCAGCTGACCGTGCCGGAGCTATCCAGCGCGCACGTATGCAGCGAGCCTGCGACGACCTGGACCACATCGTTTAACGGCGCGGGAGACGCGCCTGCAGCGGGGAAACCCAACACACAGCCCAATCCCAATCCCAGCAACCGCATCGGTGCAGAACATGCCATGAGCCTTCCCCGAGCGGGCATGAGGCCCGACGAGCTCTCACGCTACGCCGCAGCTGACGGCCTAGCAAGCGCCGCTGAGTGCGGTGGCTCGCGCCCGGCTAGCCGCCTTGCTCGTCCATCTGCGCATCCATGTCGTCCCGCGCTTTCATCACGTCGCCTTCGACGGCTTTTGCGCGGTCGATAGGCTGCTGAATCGCATCATTCAATTCTTGGCCGGTGGGAGCTGTGGTCATCGGCGTTTGGACCGGTGTTTGCTGCTCAGCCGCAGGTGGAGGCGGTGCCTTTGGCGAACAGCCTGCGGCACCGGCAGTGATGGCAGTGAGGAGGGCGAGCGCTGGCAATCCAAATGCTGCACGTTTCATGCGGGGTCACTCCTAGTGTGAGTCAACTGATCATTCTGCTCGCAGGGGGATCTGCAGCAGCGGCGCTGGCAGTATTTCGCTACCGATCCAAAGCGATTTAGCGTCGCTGGAGAATGCAATCGCTTCCGCTTGCGTCATCCACGGAAACGGCGCGTCCACGGGGCGACGGCGTACCGCATCAGCCCAGGTTTCTCCGTCGCTACGCCGATACACCCGGGCATGCAGATAGTTGAGTACGGCCATTTTTGTGCCGTCACTACTGATATCCATCGAGCTAATCTGCGCGCGGTAGCGACCATAGACGGGATTGCGCCGCAGGTCGGCCTGGGTGGGTTGCCGAATGTGGCGCAGCGCACTTACCCGCTCTGCCACCACCGGACCTGCACTCGAATCCGCGTCAAGCGGGATGCGATAGAGCTCGGGTGGAACGCGCTTTTTTGAGATCAGATAGATCGCGCGCTCGGTGATATCGACGCCCACCGCTTCGCAGTCGCGCGGCCCATCCGGCCAGACAAACCGTATCGTGCGGGCAATCGCTACGTCGCCGTCTACGAGATCGACAGGCTCAGCAACGAAATACAGCTGCGCTTCCCGCCGCACGCCGCCGTTGTCGCCGGT
>JBBSIY010000429.1:0-2525 GCA_038257785.1 Lysobacterales bacterium | reverse complement strand
GCACAAATCCATCGGCCTCAGCGTGCTGGCCTTGGTGATTGTTCGATTGATTTGGCGCCTGTGGGATCGGCGACCGCCCTACCCGCGCGCTATACCGCTTTGGCAGCAGCGCTTGTCGAGCCTCACACACGGCCTGATGTACCTGCTGATGTTCGGGATGCCGCTATCTGGCTGGCTCTACAACTCGGCATCGAACTTTCCGCTGCGTTGGTTCGGGCTGTTCTCGGTTCCCTCACTTAGCGGGCCCGATCGTGAGTTGAAGCACTTAGCCCACGAGATGCACGAGACCGGTTTCTACGTGCTGGCCGCTTTGTTCACCGTACACGTAGGTGCCGCCCTGCATCATCACTACTTCAAACGCGACGCCACGCTTACCCGGATGCTTCCGGGTAAGTCGTCTTCGAAGGAGCCAGCAGAATGATTCAATTTACGCGCCACATACTTTTTGCGCTTGCCGGCATGTGCGTCCTCGGCGTTGCGCAAGCCGCTGAATGGAGCACTGCGAGCGGCTCGACTTTGGGATTTTTGGGCGAAGCGCAGGGCGAAGCGTTCGAAGGAACGTTCAAGACGTTCTCGGCGGACATACGTTTCGATCCCGACGCGCTAGATGGCAGCCGATTCGCGGTAGAGATCGATCTGCGTTCCGTGGACAGCCAGAACAGCGAGCGCGACGAAATGCTCGCGGACGGCGCCTTTTTCAACAGCGCAGCTGAGCCCGCCGCCCGCTATGTCGCAACCAGCTTCAGCGCTTTGCCCGACGGTCGGTTCCGTGCCGCCGGAACACTAACGCTGCGCGGCGTAACGCTTTCAGTACCGTTCGACTTCAGCTGGGCCAGCGATGAAGCGAATGCAACCCTGATAGGCGAAACCACACTTGATCGCCTCGCATTCAAGGTCGGTGAGGGCGAATGGGCTGATGCCGATGCTATCGCGCACGCCGTGCGTGTCACTACCACCCTCAAGCTGACGCCCGCCGCCACCGCAACGCCGTGAGTTCAGAGACAAACGGCATAGCGGCGCGTCTGCGCAAATTCTTTGCGGGCGGCAGCAAGGGCGATTCCTCGCGCACGGACCCGCTCGGCCGCGCCGCCGAGTCGCTGCGCGCGCTGCTTGACGATCCTTCCATACCGGCAGACATCCGCGAATCGCTGGCGGCTGACTACGCAGAAGTCGAAGCTCAACTAGACAAGATTGAGCGCGGCCGGATCGATATCGCCGTGTTTGGCCGAGTCAGCGTCGGCAAATCGGCGCTGCTGAATGCCCTGCTCGGTCGCGATGCATTTGAGGTTGGCGTGCTGCACGGGACGACAACCTCGCGCAACATGCAGCCTTGGAGCGAGGCTACCGACGGCCATGTCCATCTGGTCGACACGCCGGGCATCGAAGAACTGAACGGCGAACAGCGCGAGCGTTTGGCACACGACATAGCCGGCCGCTGCGATCTGCTTCTTTTTGTCGTCGATGGCGACATGACGGCAACCGAAACCGATGCGCTAGAGCGTATCGCTGCCAGTCGTCGTCCGCTGCTGCTGGTGCTCAACAAAGCGGACCGCTACACGCCATCACAGCGTGACGAGCTACTAGCCCGTTTGCGTCAGCATAGTGCGGGCATGGTGGCCCGCGAAAACGTTCTCGCCGTGTCCGCACGACCGTCTCCACAAATAGTGCTGAAGGTCGCAGAGGACGGCAGTGAAACCGAAGTTCAGCGTCCTCGAGAAATCGACATCGACTCCCTTCGTGCACGTCTGCTTGGCGTTCTAGAGGCCGAAGGAAAAACGCTGGCGGCCTTGAACGCAGTTCTATTTGCGGGCCAGCTCTCCGACGACCTTGGCGAACGTCTAGCGGCGCTACGTCGCGATTTTGCCGCACGCGTGACCCGCAGCTACTGCCTTGCCAAAGGTGTCGCGGTTGGCTTGAACCCAATTCCCGTTGCGGACCTGCTGGCAGCCGCCGGCATCGACATCGCGTTAGTCACCCATCTCAGTCGCATCTACAATCTGCCGCTTACGCGTTACGAAGCCGGCCAGCTACTGGCGACGATTGCGGCGCAAATGGCGGCGCTGATGGGCGCGATCTGGGGTGTGCACTTGGTTGCATCGGCGCTCAAAGCTGGCAGTGTTGGCCTCTCGACCGCGCTCACGGCGGCTACGCAGGGCGCGCTGGCTTGGTACTCGACCATCCTTGTGGCCAAAGCCGCCGAGCGCTACTTGGCTGCAGGCAAAAGCTGGGGCGAGAACGGTCCCAAAAACGTGGTGCGCGAGATTATCGACGGCTTAGATAGGGACTCCGTGTTGCGCGAGGCGCGCGAGGAGATCTTGGGTCGTCTTCGTCAGCGAAATTGAAGCAGTTCCCACCGTCATCCGTCATATCGACAGATGCTACTGATGACGCAGGTCAACATGTCCGCAGATGCAACTATCCTCAGGCGGCCGCTACCACTCACCGAGCATCACGGTTCTGCATGGCGCTGCCTGACGAACGTTGGCCACAGCGGCCGCAGCTAACTATACCGGCCTACACACTAG
>JBBSIY010000428.1:0-2529 GCA_038257785.1 Lysobacterales bacterium | reverse complement strand
GTTCAACAGCGCTAGCGGCGAACTCACCGAGGTGCCGCCTCCACACAACGCCGCGAGCGAGCGGGCCTGAGTCATCACGCTGTCGCGCGAGTTCAACCGCACGCTGCGCACTTCGGTGTCGAACGGCAGCACCCGCGCCTGCCGGTTGTTGCGCTGCACGCAGGCCGCGATCAGCGCCGCGACGTCGACACAACGCGCTGCACTGGTCGCCCCCTTGCGGTAGCCCGTGACCGGCGAGGCCATGGAACCGGACACGTCGACCGCCACCACCACCCCGCCCGCGAGCGTCGGCACCTGCATCGTCGCGACCTCCATGGCGTCGTGCAGCGCCTCCGCAATCGAAGTCGGCACGCCTTGACCGATTGCGTTAGCGGCCATCAGCAGTTGGTACGGGAACACCCGCGCCCGCTTGATGAGTGCCGGATCACGCAGCCGCTCTGCCAGCTCGGCAGTCAACACCTCGTCACTGAAGACATCATGGCGAGCAAGCGTGTTGAGGTTCATCCGCAATGTCTGCCACGACGCACCCCGCGCCACTGACTGCCACTGCGCCGCAATCAACTGCAACGAGGTGAAGTACTGGAACGGCAGCTCCGGCAATGCACCCTCCGGTGACCGCTTGAACGTCTCGTATGCCTGCAGCACGGCCGGCAGCGCCGCCACGTCGTAGGGCTTGCCGATCACCCAGGCGTAAAGCGCCCGGCGCTCGGCATCAGCCGGCTTCGGATGCACCATCCGGATCACGTCCGCCAATGACGGCTGCGTGCCAATGGCTGCCTGCACGATCGCCTGCACCGGTGCGTTCTCCAGCCACTGCCGCACGAGCCGCTTCGGCAGCGAGCCAAGCGACTTCCGGCCGACCCGGCCACTGCGCAGGATCTGCACGAAGGTGCGCAGCATCCGACCGTTGTCGACGACGCGCGGAAACGCAGCCTCAAACGCGGCGGGGTCGCGAGTCGTCAGCGTCGCCAGCAGCAGCGCCGGCAGATCCTTCATGTGCGCACTCTGCCGAGCGTGAATCGCGGTGCGGGCGACAAACCCTGACGAGACCTGCTCACACAGCGCAAGCACCTGATCGAGCTGCGCCTCGGCGTTGGCGTAGAACGTGCCGCCCAGGCAGCCGGTGGCAGCAAAAAGCGCCAGCGCCGCCTCCGGCTGCCGAGCGTACGCGCTGCCGCCCGCTTCGTTGATGACGTTCGCTGCCGGCAGCAGGGCGCCGCGAATGGAAGCGAAGAGTGATTGGTTGGCCATGGCGGGGTTTCCCGGTGATTGTGGACACACAACCCACAGCACGCCGCGTGCCAACTAGGCGGCGACACTCGTATCTAACTGATATGCAAGCATTACTGCGTCGCGACCCGCATCGCCAGCATCGCACGACTTGTCAATTCTGTATATTTCTCGCCAGCCTTTTATCGGATCGTATATGAGCCGTCGACAAGTGGTGCTAGGAATGCTGGGTGTGCAGCTGGATGCCGGCACCGGTCCGGCGCGCTGGCAGAAATGGCGGCCGACGGTCGCGCTTGGTCAGCACGAACACTGGCAGATGGATCGGCTTGAGCTGCTGGTGGACGAGCGCCGGTTCGGCAAGCTCGCTCACGTCGTGGCAGCAGACCTGCTGCATGCATCGCCGCAGACGCAGATCAACCGGCACGACCTCGCGCTAGACGATCCATGGGATTTCGAGGGCGTTTACGCCGCGCTGCACGATTTCCTCCGCGAGTATCCATTCCAACCGGACGAAGAGGACTACTTCGTCCACATCACCACCGGCACCCACGTCGCCCAGATCTGCTGGTTCCTGCTCGCCGAGAGCCGACATTTTCCTGGCCGCCTGCTGCAGACCTCGCCGGCACGCAATCAACAGGGTGGCGAAGCCGGCAGCTTCGTGATGATCGATCTGGATCTGTCGCGCTACGACCGCATCGCCCAGCGCTTCGCCCAGCAGACGCTCGCTGATCGCGAACTTCTCAAAGGCGGCATCGCCACGCGCAACGCCGCCTTCAATCGGATGATCGAGCAGATCGAAGTCGTCGCGACGCGCTCAAAGGCGCCGATGCTGCTCATGGGCCCAACAGGCGCTGGTAAGAGTCAGCTTGCCCGGCGCGTATTCGAACTCAAACTGCAGAAGCACCAGCTACCTGGTCGCTTTGTCGAAGTGAACTGCGCGACGCTGCGCGGCGACGGCGCGATGAGCGCGCTATTCGGTCACGTGCGCGGCGCCTACACCGGCGCAACGGGTGACCGCGCCGGTCTGTTGCGCTCGGCGCATCAGGGGCTGCTTTTCCTCGACGAGGTCGGCGAGCTCGGCCTCGACGAACAGGCAATGCTGCTGCGCGCGCTGGAGGAAAAGCGATTCTTCCCCGTCGGCGGCGACAAAGAAGTCGAGAGCGATTTCCAGCTGATCGCCGGCACCAATTGCGACCTGCAGCTGGCCGTCGCCGCCGGCCGATTTCGTGAGGACCTGTTGGCACGTCTGAACCTATGGACCTATCGCCTGCCCGGTCTCGCCGAACGCCGTGAGGACAT
>JBBSIY010000427.1:0-2535 GCA_038257785.1 Lysobacterales bacterium | reverse complement strand
TTCTTCCCCGGCCAGCCGGTAACGCCGGTGACCGTGCCAATGGACAAGCCCGACAGCGCGCCAGCAGCAAGCCCACCGGCGGCGATCCCGGCTGAAAAAGGCGCGAGCGACTCAGCTGCGCCTGACATGAAAAAGGGCTGATAGCAGATGGCCAGCATGGAAATCTCGCGGATCTTCATCGACCGCCCAGTTCTTGCGACGGTGCTGTCGGTGCTGATCGTGGTCGCCGGCTTGATCGCCATCCCCAACCTTCCGGTCAGCGAATACCCCGACGTGGTGCCGCCTGCGGTGCAGGTGACCGCGCTTTACCCTGGCGCGAACCCGACGACGATTGCTGAAACCGTTGCCGCCCCTCTTGAGGAAGCGGTCAACGGCGTCGAGGACATGATTTACATGAAGTCGACCTCCGGTTCGGATGGCTCGATGACGCTCACCGTCACTTTCAAAGGTGGCACCAATATTGATCTGGCGGCGGTGGCCGTACAGAACCGCGTGGCGCAAGCGCTGCCGCGACTGCCTGAATCCGTCCGCGCACTTGGCGTCACCACGGTGAAGTCCTCGCCCAACCTGACGATGGTGGTGCATCTGTCCTCGCCCGACGGCAGCTATGACGGTTTGTACCTGTCGAACTTTGCCAACCTGCGCGTGCGTGATGAATTGGCGCGGCTTGAGGGCGTGGGCCAAGCGCTGGCGTTTGGCGCCGGCAACTATGCGATGCGCGTGTGGATTGATCCCGAACAAGCAGCGGCGCGCGGGCTAACCGCCAGCGATATCGTCAACGCCATACGAGAGCAGAACATCCAGGTTTCGGCCGGCAGCATTGGCGGCCCGCCGTCGGCAGATGGCACCGTGCTGCAGCTGGCGGTGAATGCGCAAGGTCGCCTCGACTCGCCGGAAGCGTTTGGCGAAATCGTGCTGAAGGCCGACGCTGGCGCACTCACCCATCTGAAAGATGTTGCACGCATTGAGCTGGGATCTTCGTCGTACGCGCTGCGTTCGCTGCTCAACAACGAGGATGCCGCAGCGATCGTTATTTTCGAAGCGCCGGGTGCTAATTCAGTTGCGCTGTCACAGGCCGTCCGCGCAAAGATGGCCGAGCTAGCGCCGCAGTTTCCGCAGGGCGTCACATGGTCGGTGATGTATGACCCGACCGTGTTCGTGCAGGAGTCAATCAAGTCGGTCATCACCACCCTGCTGGAGGCCATCGCGCTGGTGGTGCTGGTGGTGGTAGTGTTTTTGCAAACTTGGCGCGCTTCGCTGATCCCGCTGCTGGCGGTTCCCGTGTCGATCGTCGGCACCTTTGCCGTCCTTTGGCTGCTCGGCTACTCGGTCAATGTGCTGACCTTGTTTGGCCTCGTTCTCGCTATCGGCATCGTTGTGGACGATGCCATCGTCGTAGTCGAAAACGTCGAGCGGCATATCGAAGATGGAATGACGCCGCTCGCTGCCGCGCACAAGGCCATGCAGGAAGTGTCTGGCCCCATCGTTGCAATCTCGCTAGTGCTCGCTTCCGTGTTTATCCCGCTGGCGTTTATTCCGGGCGTGACGGGTCAGTTCTACAAGCAGTTTGCGGTGACGATTGCGGTTTCTGTGCTGATCTCAGCGTTCAACTCGCTGACGCTCTCACCCGCCTTGGCCGCCGTATTGCTGCAGCCGCACGGGGCAAAAAAAGATCGCCTGGGTCGCGGTATCGAACGCGTGTTCGGCCGATTCTTCAGGTGGTTCAACGAGGTATTTAGACGGCGAGCAGACGGCTACACCACCCGCATCGGTCGCACTGTCGGCCGTACGCCGAGAATGCTGATCATCTACGCGCTGCTGCTGGTCGTCACCGTAATTGGATTCCGCGCGGTGCCCGGCGGCTTCATCCCGACGCAAGATAAGCAGTACCTGTTCGCCATCGTGCAGCTGCCTGAAGGGGCGACCATTGATCGCACCGAAGCCGCCATGCGCAAGATGGGCGACATCGCCATGGCGACGCCCGGTGTCGAATCAGCGGTGCAGTTTCCGGGCCTCAACGCGATCCACTTTGTCGCGACGCCCAACATCGGCACGATGTTTATTGGCATCACGCCGGCGGCTGAGCGCGACATCGCCGCAGGCGATATCGCCATGCAGCTGAATATGCAGTTTGGTCAAATCAAGGAAGGTTTGGCTTTTGCGCTGCTGCCGCCACCGGTGTTGGGCTTGGGCAACGCCAGCGGTCTTGAAATGTACGTGCAGGATCGTGGCGACGTTGGCTATGCCGAGCTCAATAACCAAACCCAAGCGCTGGTCGGCGCGCTGCGCGGCACGCCCGGCTTTGATCCCACCGGCACGTTCAGCTCGTTCCAACCTAATGTTCCGCAGCTGGACGCCTCGGTTGATCGCACAAAGGCCAAGCAGCAAGGCCTATCGCTGGCCGACATCTACGGCACCCTGCAGGTGTATTTGGGTTCGGCCTACGTCAACGACTTCAATCTGTTTGGCCGCACCTACAGCGTGTATGCACAAGCCGACGCGCGCTTCCGCAAAGACGCCGCTGACATCGGTAAC
>JBBSIY010000426.1:0-2569 GCA_038257785.1 Lysobacterales bacterium | reverse complement strand
TTGGCTCCCCCACTTCCCCCCTCTTATCCCCTTTTATCGGATTTCAGGCCGTTCGCTCCGATCTTATATCGTTGTTTTTGTTGCTTTTCACCGCCAACCCACTGAACGAAGATTGCCAAACCGCTAACTGAAAATCCTCGTGTCGGCGGTTCGATTCCGCCCCTGGCCACCACTCACTCGGATTGCCGGCCACCGCGCGATACGCGCAGTGGCGCTCTGGCATCGATGACGACTGCGTCGTCAAAAACTCGATGCCTCGCCCTCGTGTCGGCGGTTCGATTCCGCCCTTGGCCACCACTCAGTCGGATTCGCAGCTCAGGCTCTGTTTGCTTGCCAGATTCGTCTTTTCCGACGATCAGCGGGTATCCTCTGCGGCCCTTTTGCCGCGGACCCTGCGCAAATGAACCTAAAATCGCTTGTCTCAGTTGCCTTGCTGGCGCTGGCAACCTGTGCGAACGCGCAAGGCACCCGCGTGCTGATGGATACCGATCGCGGCCCTTTGCTTTTGGAGATGGACCAGGTTCGTGCACCGATCACCACAGCCAACTTTCTGCGCTACGTCGATGATGGTGCGTACGACACGACGCTGCTCAATCGCGTGGCACGCAATTTTGTGGTGCAAGGCGGTGGCTTTCGCGATACGGGACTGCCGGTCGTAAGGCGCCCCAGCATCGCAAGCGAGCGCAGCAATGGGCTGCGCAACGTGCCGGGCACCATCGCGATGTCGCTGTCCGGCAATCCCCCCAATACCGCGAGCGCGTCGTCGGACTTTTTCTTCAATACCGGCACCAACACGCAGCTGGATGGCAACTTCACGGTGTTCGGACGCGTCGTTTTCGGCTCTCAGACGCTCGCCAACATCAACAATACGCCGGTGATTAGCGGCAGCGAACAGCCGCTCCGCATTCCCCACTTGCGCCGCGCCGTGCGCGTTGCGGCGGGTGAGTTTCCTATCCTGCCGCTGCATAGCGGCACGTGGTTCGATCCTGCAAACCCGGGCAAGGGATTTCTGATCGCGGTCAGTCAAACCAGTGGCAGCGAAGCGGGCCCGATCATGGTGGTGTCGTGGTACGACTACTTTGAAGGCAAGCAGGTTTGGCTAAGCGGCATCGCGCCATTTTCTCTTGGCGCTAGCTCGGTTGAAGTGCCTCTGCAAATCACAACCGGCGCGCAGTTCGGTAGCGATTTCGCACCGACTCAAGTGGTTACGGACAACCAGTGGGGTCGCATCACGCTGCGCTTTACCGGCTGCGACGCAGGCACCTTCACCTACACCTCGCAGTATGGCAACGGCACTGTCCCGGTGCGAAGTCTGACCCTACCGACGAATGAGAGCTGCGTCGGCAACTAGCGGCACCGGGAGTACCAACTGCCGCTGACGACTGATCCCGCCAGCTCACGCCTCAATAGCTAGCCGTTGAGCTGATAGTGGTTGAAAGGGCAGCGCATCAGTCGAAATCCGTTCGGGCTGAGCCGAGTCGAAGCACGCTTCGACAGGCTCAGGGCGAACCGCTGACTGCGGAAATTTCAAACATGGTCTGGCCGGGCCGATAGAGGCGGCGTGCACCGAAAGCCCAGCCGTCGGCCTTAGCGAGACGCGGCCATTGCGGTTGCCTGATCTACGCAGCCGCCAAAGACATCCAGATCGGCGCGGTACGCGCTGGTTGTGACCTGCAACAATCCCAACACCGAGTGAAACAAGTTGTCATGACTGACCGCCTGCTGCGCTTCAGCGCGCAGGCAGTTTTGGTCGATACCGCGCGCTTGCGTCATGGCGTCACCGATCCACATCAGCATGGGCACCTTGGTCTGGGTCGCCGGCGCAATGGCATAAGGCACGCCGTGCAGGAACAAGCCGTTTTCGCCCAGCGACTCACCATGATCCGACACATAGATGAGCGCAGCATCGCGTTTCGTCTGCTGACCCAGCAGCGCGATCAGCCGAGCCAGAAAATCGTCGGTATACAGAATCGCGTTGTCGTAGGCGTTGACGATCGACGATAGTTCGCAGCGACCCAGCTCAGAGGTTACGCAGATGGGTGTGAACTGGCGGAATTCCGACGGATAGCGCGCGAAGTAAGCTGGGCCATGATTGCCAAGCTGATGCAGGACAACCACTTGGTCGCCGCTTTGCTTTTCCATTCGAGCCACCAGACCCGCGATCATGGCTTCGTCGAGGCAGCCATGCTTGTCGCAGCCGCTGCCCTTGCCACCGGTCTCGTAGCTCTCGAACGCCAAGCCCTCGCAGGTGCCCTTGCAGCCGGTCTGGTTGTCTAGCCACTCGGTGTGTATACCGGCGTGTTCCAACACGTGCAGCAGAGACTCTGAGCGCCTGATCAAACGCTCGTCATAGTCATCGCGTCCGAACGGCGAGAGCATGCACGGCAGCGACACTTCGGTACTTGTCCCGCATGCGGTGACGTCAGAAAAATTGACGACCGGCAGTGCGGCGAGCCTCGGCGTGGTCTGCCGAGCGTAGCCGTTGAGACCCCAGTTCTGCGCGCGCACGGTTTCACCAATTACAAGGACCAGCAGTCTCGGCTTGCTTCCGGGCCGCTTGCCGACCACA
>JBBSIY010000425.1:0-2570 GCA_038257785.1 Lysobacterales bacterium | reverse complement strand
CACCTGCCCAGGTGGCGGAATTGGTAGACGCACTAGTTTCAGGTACTAGCGCCGAAAGGCGTGGAGGTTCGAGTCCTCTCTTGGGCACCAATGATAGGTTTCAGCGCGTGTCTTCCCGCCCTGAGTACCAAAAAAACCCGCACTCGGCTGCGGGTTTTTTGTTTCTAGCTCTACTAGCAACTCGCGCATGCCAGACGCTTAGGTCACGGCTTACTTGGCTACGCGCCAAGCCGCGATCGCCTCACTCACGCCCAAACGTTTACTAAAACCGTCAACGTGCCTGGCTTGGAAGGCCGATGGCTTCAACATGACTGTTCGGGCGAGCGCAGCAACGACTCCGGTGCCGTCGCAGGTGACGCTTGCCGACTCTTCGGGCGTTAGGCAAATATCAACGTTGTAAAGACCCACTGAGCCGCATACAACAGACAGGTATTGAACGCCCTCGTCGTCGAACAGCATCCACGACCACGACTCTTCTGCGAGCACTCTCATCGCCTAACGCCGCTACAAACATCGGCCGGAGCGCGCGCAGTTGGAACGACCCATGTATTCAAAAACAGGAGCATGTGGATCGCTTGGATTTATCTATCTGCCGTCATCCAGCGCCTTAAGCAGCAACGTCCACCATTCGGGTCTCGTTCGGGCTTTCCCACAGCAGGTGACGGTCCTCAAGCACCACCAGATTTTCTAGGCTGATAACCGTGCCGTTGCTGTGGTAGCCGAGCAGCTGCCGGGCCGGCATCTCAGCGTTGCGCGCCAAAACCATCGTTTCTTCTGCGGTGAAATTGCTGAGGCCTCTTGCGACCTCCGCTCCCGACTCATCGTAAATGTGGATCACGTCGCCTTTCACGTACGGACCCTGGATCGACTTGATGTGCTGACGAAGTATCGCTTGGCCATCACCTTTCAGACCGCTTGCGACATCATCGAAGATGACCACGCTTCCAGCAATTTGCAGGCGATCAGTCAACCACGCTTTCCACGCTGAGTCGGGTTCGGAGTGCGCCACGCAGCGCGTATGACGCCGCTCCCCGCTAAGCACAGAGGAAATAGGCGCGACATGATCGCCGTGTGCGATGTGGGTGACGCAACCTGCGTTCTGCGCCATGTTGGCTGCCTGCAGTTTGGTGAGCATGCCGCCGGTGCCTAAGGTGCTGGTGCCGGCCGTTACTGCGATGTAGGGGCCGACGTCATCGAGCACTTCAATCAGCTCGGCGCCCTCCTCATCCGGGTTGCGGTCGTAGAGCCCGTCGATGCAGGTCAATATGACCAGATGCTGAGCTTGAACCATCTGCGCGACTTTCGCTGCCAAACGGTCGTTGTCGCCCACCCGAATTTCTTCTGTGGTGACCGAGTCGTTCTCATTGACGATCGGCAAGATGCCACCGTTGAGAAGGCGGTGTAGCGTGTTCTTGGTGTTGAGAAAGCGCTGGCGCTCTTCCATGTCCTGCAGCGTCAAGAGGACCTGTCCGATTTTGACGCCGTGCTCTGATGCCACCGTCTTATACGCGTTGATCAGCAGCGGCATACCGCAGGCTGCGGCGGCTTGCTTGTCACGCAGACCGGCGGTTTCAGCGTTTTCGCCCAGCACTTTCAAACCCAGCGCAACGGCACCCGACGAACACAGCACCACTTCGTAACCGTCGCGCCGAAGTGCGGCGACATCTTCCATCAAGTGCTGAATGAACGCCCAGCGCGGCGTGAGCCGCTCGGCATTGGCGAGTAGGCTAGATCCAATTTTTACCACAACACGCTTTTTGCTTTGCAACGCTACAGCTCCCGAATCGGTTGCCCTGCGCCTTGAGTAGGCGGCTTGGTCGCCCAAGATTGGTCGGTCAAGCTTGATCTCTCAAAATATCGACGGGCACGAAAAGTCGATAATGAGTGAAGCGGAAAAATGTAGAGCATGCGACCCAGCAAAGTACGTTAGGGTCGATGGTTGCCGGCAGAAGATCGGCGGAGAGACTAACGGCGGTCTCCGGAATTCGGCTCAAGACTGATGCGACCGTCGCATCGTCGCGTGCTTACAGTTTAGGCACAGCTGACGCGCGCAGTCTCCGCTTGCGCCAATGTGAGCCATTCGCCAACGTGGCGAGGATCATTGAAGAGGACATCACTATGACGACGCAGAGTGGCGAGATCACCGACCATATCGCGGAACTTGGCAAAGCGGCACGAAGCGCGTCGCGAGAGCTGATGGCGTGCAGCACTGAAGCGAAAAATTTGGCACTGCGCGAGTCAGCGAAGTCGTTGCGCGCGGCGATGGCGGCCATTCTCGCCGCGAACGAGCAGGACGTCGCCAGCATACAAGACAGCAAGCCCGAATCATTTATCGACCGCCTGCGGCTGACCGAGCAACGCGTTGAGGCGATGGCCAAAGCGCTGGAGGACATCGCTGATCTTCCCGATCCGGTAGGCCGCGTGCTGGCCACGTTTGATCGACCCAACGGCCTGAAGATTGAGCGCGTGGCCGTGCCGCTTGGGGTGATCGGAATGATCTACGAATCGCGGCCGAATGTTGGCTCAGACGCCAGTGGGCTGTGCCTGAAGTCTGGCAACGCGATCATCCT
>JBBSIY010000424.1:0-2579 GCA_038257785.1 Lysobacterales bacterium | reverse complement strand
CGCCGCGCGATACGTCGCCTGCTCGCGCTCGTAGTCGGAAAAATCCGCACCCATGTGTTCGACATAAAAGCGCGCCTGCTCCAGCGTGTTTAGTCGCGCGATGAGATCCTCCAGCCGTGTGCGGCGGGTGATCAGCACAATGCGCCGCTGTAGCGCGTCCATCGTCCTTGCGTCGCGCTACTGGCGCGACTGCACCAGCTGCTGCAGAAGATCGGGCGAAATATTTAGCTGGCCGATCTTGCTAGCGTTCTGCGCGAGGTCCTGAAATGCCGCGGCGATAATCGTGCTGGGGTCGGCACTGCCCAAGGCCAGCGCCTGCAATACCTTGGGATCGACGCCGCTCACCGTCTGCACCAGTGCCTGCATGGCATAGGCTTTGGCGTCTGCCTCACGCTTGGAATTGGCGGCGCGCAGTTCGGTTAGCGCTTCGTTTTCCTTCTCGCTGGCGATGCGGCCCTGCATCTCCTGCGCCTGAATCTGCAGCCGCTTTTCCAGCACGGCGCGCTCGGCGTCCATCTGCGTTTCACGAATCTGGCGCTTCTTCGTCTCAACCGCGATTTCGGTGTTGAGCTCGTTCTCTTTCACCGCCCGCTCTTGCTCGATGGCCGCGTTACGGCGCAGATAGAGTGCGTCGTCGGCGTCTTTCAGAATCGACTCGCGCACCTTTGCCTCCAGCGCTCGCGCCGTGTCGGGCGTCGGCTTGATAGCGAGGATCGCCAGACTGACCAGTTCAAGACCTAAACTCGGCAGCCCGTCCGCACGGCGCAGGCCGTCACGCACCGACTGCACCAGTCCTTCGGACTCGCGCAGCAAATCCTGCAGCCTCTGACCCTGTAGCCCGGCACGCAGCTGTACTTGCACGGCGTTGACCACGCGCTGCGGCAGCTTGGCGGGATCTTCCGCTACATACTCGCTGCCGTTCGCCTGCAGCGTGAAGTTCATCAGCGTTGCCAACAGTTTCGGATCAGATACCCGATACGACACCTGCCCCTGCACCGTGACCTCTTGGAAGTCCGCGCTGACCTCGCGGAACATGAAGGGCACGTCCACGCTTTCCATCGGAATCGACACCAGCGAGGCGCTGGGCGCGAAGTAGAAAAACGCCAACCCAGCACCCTCACGCACCGGTTGCCCGTTGCGGTACTGAATCAAATACGTGGTGGGATTGGCCTTGGCGTAACGAAATCCGAGCATCGTTGATCCGTCGAAGAGAGCTGATGGGTATGTAAGACTAAATCTATAGCGCTGTGGACAAATTTTACGCGGTTCCGATCGCGAAGCCTTGTCGCAGCGTCGGCCTGCACGCTGTTTCTATTTTCGGCGGGCAAATTCACAGCAGTGGTCAGTTCTACTCACTCAGATCTTTCACCCTGGCCTCTGCCGCGTGGCTGACATTTCGTTCCGACTCTGCTACGTAATCACCCGACGCGGGTCGGCCATTTAGCCGCTCAATGCGCTACGCAGAAATCGCTCGCGACTCTCGGCGCCGCGCTTCTGCAGTTGCCGAAGTTCGAGCTGTTCGGTGGCCTCGAGCATCGCCTTAAGCAGACGATAAAAGTGCTGCCGCATCGCATTGCGGGCGGCGATAGGATCGTGCGCCTTCAGCGCGTCCAGTATGTTGCGGTGCTCACGGGCTCGGCAGTCGGCATCGTCCGAGGCCACCGTTTCATAGGTGTTTCGTACCGCCGGTACTTCGAGGCGCATTCGCCATAGCGACTGCACGGTGTGGAGTACTGCTCGATTTTTCGACGCCTCTGCGATGGTCAGGTGAAACAACCGATTAGCCTCGATGGCCGCGTCCAGGTCCTCTCGGTCGTCCATTTTATTGACCAGCTGCTCCAGCTTTAGCAGCGTCTCGTGCGTGATGTTCTTAGCTGCCAGTGCGGCTGCTTCTGACTCGAACAATGAGCGCGCCTCGATTAGCTCGAAGCCGCTTATCTCTGGCAGCGCTCCATTGTCCAAAGGCTGCTTGCGAGATACGTAGACGCCCGAGCCCATCTTGATTTCAAGCCGCCCGAGTGCCTGCAGGGCAATCTCCGCTTCTCGCACCGTCACGCGGCTGACGCCGAAGCGGTCGGCCAAATCACGCTCGCCAGGCAGCCTGGCGCCCGCAGAAAACACGCCTTGCTCAATAAGCTGGGTGATCTTGTTTGCAACGTCGTGAAATAGCCGCTGGTTACGCATAGTGTCCACTTACCCTCCTGCAATCTCTGAAAGACCGAGTTGCCCTTGATGTGACGCAGCGCTGGGCTTCTCACCCACATCAACGGCGTCGGTGGTTGCCGCACGTCGCACCGTTTGGCCTGCGTCAAGCGGTGCGCAGCTCCGCGCGCCGCGATGCATTCGCACGTGTTGACTGCGGAGCTATCCGCGTTGCTGGATGGTGGTCCCGGTCCCATCGCTAGGCCGTCCAGTTAACACTGGCGGCACAGCTAAAGGCTGCTTAAGGAGCCGCTGCGGCGTCCGATTGAAATCCACCCTCGATGACGCTTCTTGATGACTGATCAAGTACTTCCGTCGTGGCGAGTGGGTGAATACGTCGGCATGGTGTTCGCGCTACAGAATGTTGTCAACCAAAT
>JBBSIY010000423.1:0-2592 GCA_038257785.1 Lysobacterales bacterium | reverse complement strand
TGAATGAAAGCTCACGGCCGTTTAGCCGCGCGTCCTGATTAGCATGCAGATCGGCCGAATTGCCGACCAGTACGTCAATCGTCGGCAGCTGCGCGACGCTATTGGGGAGTCGGAATAACTTCAGGTCGCCCTCGCTACCCTGACTCGCGACCAGCCCGTTCGAGGCATCCATTGCCGCCGCATGGAATCCTGCCACCGCGCCGTTGTGACGCAGCACGCTGGCATTTGCTGGTTGAATAAGTCGGCCAGCTTCTTCAGCCAACCGCCACAGCACGACGCGGCCGTCATTGGCCATCAGCCAGTGTGATGCGGGGTCATAAAGCGCTGAGCTGATCCGCTCAGCGCCCGTGCGCAAGGCGCGCGAAAGCCAAACGCGACGCTCGACATCGAGCAGCCGCACGCTGCCGCCACTGCTGCTGATGCTCAGCACCGACCCCGCGAAGCTGAGATCGCCCAAGGCATCCTCGCCCGCGTCAGCAATCGCATGCGACTGGCCGTGCGTCAGGTCGTAGAGCGTCAGCGCACCCCTTGCACTGCCCAATGCGAGCCAGCGTCCGCCAGCATCCATATTCCAACTTGCCAACTCGGCGGCGTCCGCAAACGCCAGTCGATCGAGCAGCGTCCCGTTGGCGGCATCGATCACCTCGACAAACGAAAAGCCATCGCCCGCGCAGGCAAGCTTGCTGCCGGCGGGTGCGACAAGGCAGTTGCGGATGGCCGAACGGGTGAATCGATCGCCCAGCGGCCGCCACGGATTCACCGCCCACAGTTGCCACGTGTCATCGGGGCCGCGCAGCAGTGCCTGCTGACCATCAAAGCTGTAGCTGACGGCCACGACGTCGCCAAAAACCGCGGGCGGCTTAGCCAGCTCGCCGGTATCGAGATCAACCCGCTGCATGCTGCTGGTATCTGGCCGAGCAACGCCCGTGCTGCCGCTTGGAAACAGCACCGCGAACTTGCCGTCGTTAGAAGGCAGGATGCGTCCGACAAAGCTCGGCCCCCACGGCGTCGGTGGGATCGGCGGCGTGATGCGCCAGCGCTGCTCGCCCGTCGCCGCATCCATCGCGACCAGATCACCACCGCGCAGTCCCGCCAGCAGCAATGCGCCGTCGCGCGCGAAGGCCAGCGATCGACCTTCGTCAGCAAATGTCCAACCGTCGATTTGTCGCGGCGACGCGTCCAGCAGCAATCGGATACGCCGGCGATCAACCTCGGCATCCGACGCGCTGCCGGCTGCCTCAGCCTCGTCCACATTGGCGACCAAACTGGTCAAGCCAGCCAATGCATCGCCGCGCTCAGCCGCCGCCAACGCGGTAGCACGGCGCGCATCCCACAGCGTGTGTTGCGCGAACGCCCGGCTCGCCTCTGACTGCCGCCACTGCAGCGTAGTGGCCGCAAGCCCGGTCAGCAGCGCAGCCAACAGTCCCAATGCCAACAGCGCAGAACGCGGCTCGCGGCGAGCCCAGCCGCGCACGCGCTCCGCGAACGACTGCTGCCGAACGCTAACCGGCCGACCATCCAAGAATCGCTGCAGGTCATCTGCCATTGCGCGCGCGCTGGGGTAACGCAGAGCGGGATCGCGCTGCAGGCAGCGCATGCAGATAGCATCGAGATCAGCCGGTACGGTCGCGTGCTCAAACCGCGGTGGCTGCACGATGAAGCTTCGCCCTCCGCCGCTTGCGCCTTCGTCGGTCGGAGAGCGCCCGGTCAGCAGGGCGTACAGAATGCCGCCGAGGCCCCACACGTCGGTCGCCATCGACAATGCGGCGGGGTCGCCTAGCAGTTGCTCTGGCGCCATGAAGGCTGGCGTACCGGCAATCACCGAATCCTCGCCACCCGCCGCGTCACCGACGCGTCGCGCCAGACCGAAATCACTGACCTGCGGCTCGCCACGCTCATCGATCAGCACGTTGCCGGGCTTCAGATCCAAGTGCAGGATGCCGACCTGATGCGCGTATTGCACGGCCTCGGCAATCGCCCGCATCATCGTTGCAACCTGCTGCGGCCTGCGGTCAGCGTTGCCCTTCAGCCACTGCCGCAGAGTTGGCCCGCGGACCAAACTCATTGAGAAAAAGTAGAAGTTCTCGTGGCTGCCAATTTCGTAGACGGGAACGATATTGGGATGCTGCAGGCGACCGGCGTGCTGCGCCTCGGTGCGAAAGCGCGATATCAGCGCGTCGGCTGAAAAAGGATCAAACGACAGCAGCTTCAGCGCGACGTCTCGATCCAAGCTGACCTGTCGCGCACGATAGACCACACCCATGCCGCCGGTGCCGATTTTTTCAAGCAGGAGGTAGTCGCCGAAGCGACTGTCGCCGGGATCATCCAGATTCAGATCGACCGCGCGCCGCAGGCGAGCCCACTGGCTTACCTGTTGAGTTGGCTCATCGAAATCAGCCGGGTCTTGCGGCGGCGGTCCTTGCACCGTCTTCGATCAAGCCGCCGACGGGCCGGCGAACGCATACACGTTGCCGTTGTCGCTGCCGCCGACTACCAATGAGCCATCGGCCGAGAGTTTGATGGGCCAACTCATGTCCGAGGTGGGAAAGCTCCACAGCAGCGTGCCGGTCATCGACTGCCAAAGATAAAAGC
>JBBSIY010000422.1:0-2609 GCA_038257785.1 Lysobacterales bacterium | reverse complement strand
TGGCGACAACGGCCGCCAGCGTGAGCGATGCGAGCGTGCGAACGCGCTTAGGCTCCGCCTTTGCGGGCCCAAACCCCCAAGTCAGCGCGTCAAACGGGTCAAACGGCGCTCGGCGTTCGGCAGCTACGCCGCGCAAAGCGCGCGCGCTGCCGCGCCCATCGGTCGAACTCACTGGTGCGCTCAGCCGTCCGCGCGACGGTAATACGGCGCTGCCCCGCTTTCGTGATCGGTGGCATCGGCGACTTCAACCACCTCTGGGACGCGGGCTTTCAAGGTCTTCTCGACGCCCTGCTTCAGCGTGACCGTGACCATGCCGCAGCCGTGACAACCACCACCGAATCGCAATACCGCCGTGCCTTCGGCAGTGAACTGCTCCAGCGCCACGCGGCCCCCGTGCGAAGCAAGCTGCGGGTTGATCTCGGACTCCAGCACGTGACGGATGCGCTCAATCACCCCGGCGTCGGCGGCCGGTGCCACGCCTTTGATACGCGGCGCTCGCACAGTGACCTGGCCGCCGGTATCGCTGCGTGAGAAATCTAGATCGGCACCTTCCAAAAACGGCACGCTAGCCGCATCGACATATAGCGTGAAACCGTCGCAGTCGATGGCCCACTCGTCGCCAGCCAAATCATCAACGTCGCAAAACTCAAGGCGCGCATCGGCCGTTGGCGTACCGGGTCGCATGGCGGTCAATCGGATGCCGATGGCATCGTCCTGCTGCTCAATCAATCCGCGGAAATACGTTTGCGCTTGCTCAGAAATCTGGATCATGGGAGGGTAGCTATGTTCGGATAAGCTGAAGTTTACGCAGCGACGCATTAGAAAGGCGTTCTATACTCGCCGCCCCGCTGAACCGGAGCTTGCCGAATGGATGAACTCGCCCTCGCCTCTCGTCACTGCCGCGCGCTGCGCGGTGCAAGCAGCCGTCTGGAGCTAAGTGCCATCGCCCATGCGCTGGCCGAGCTACCGGGCTGGGAGCTGGCCGAAGAGTGCCAAGCATTGGTCAAGACGTTTGCCTTTGACGACTACTACCACACCATTGCATTCGTTAATGCGCTGGCTTTCGTGGCGCACCGCGAAGATCACCACCCTGATCTGGGTGTGCACTACAACCGGTGCGTGGTGCGCTACTCGACTCACGACGCCGGTGGCGTCACCGAAAACGATCTAATCTGCGCCGCCAAGGCCGAGCGAATCTTTACCGAATGATGTCGTTCGCGCCATCAGCCCGCGCAAGGCGATCCAACACTGCCTTTAAGTCTGCCGGCAGCGGGGCGCTGAGCTGGTAGGGCTCAGCGCCATCCTTCAACGCGAACTTGAGCGAGGCCGCGTGCAAAAACAGGCGCTGCAGGCCGACCGACTTGAGCGCCTGATTGATCGCCTTGTCGCCGTATTTTTCGTCACCGGCAATGGGGTGCCCGATATGTGCACCGTGCACGCGAATCTGATGTGTGCGGCCGGTGTCGATCTTGATTTCAGCGTAGGTATGGCCACCGAGCCGCTCGATTTGCTTGAAGTGACTGAGCGACGGTTTGCCGCTCGGCAGCACGCGCACCATCCGCTCACCGCCCTGCAGCACAAACTTCTCTAGCGGCGCATCAACGTGAATCAGCGCCTTACCCATGGTCCCACCCAGCAACGCCAGGTAGCGCTTTTCCAAACGACCGGCGCGTATCAGCGCCTGCAGCTCGGTTAACGCGGAGCGTTTTTTCGCCAGCACCAAAAGACCCGACGTATCGCGATCCAGTCGATGCACAAGCTCTAAGGAATCGTTTGGCCGCAGCGCGCGCATCAGCTCGATAGCACCAAAGCCAATCCCGCTGCCGCCGTGGCTGGCAATGCCGCTGGGCTTGTCCAGCACCAGCAAGGCGCGATCCTCAAATACGATGCTCGCCTCAATTTGCCGCAGTAAGGCGGGATGCGGGCTGCCGTGGTCGGCCGGTGCATCGAGTCGTACAGGCGGCAAACGAACCATGTCGCCAGCCTCTAAGCGACGATCAGGCTTAACGCGTTTGCCATTGATGCGGACCTGCCCGGTGCGCAAAAGCCTATAAATCAACGAACGGGGCGCGCCTTTGAGCTGCCCTAGCAGGAAATTATCCAGCCGTTGGCCTGCACGCTCGCCGTCAATCTGAACGGTTTGAACGCCACTGCTGCCAGCCGCCAGCGGGGCCGGTTTACCTTTGATTGCTGCCATGTCCACCTGCTTGCTACACTCCGCGTGCGATCAACGTCCTAACACTGTTGCTCGCTCAAATGCTTAGGACGCACACCGAATCCATAGCGCTAAGTTTGACCGGTTTTTATGGTCACAGCGTCATGCTCGGCGGCAGCGTGTTTAGGATTCGTCCTGTACCGCCGCCCGCAACACCCTCCAGACGCTTAACAAACGGCGCTGCCAACAGACACATGTTGGCAAACCAAGGGGTGCGAGGTGCGGCGAAGCGATTGAGCGATTGATAGGAACCACATCATCTAGGCGATTCGGCGAGTTCAACCATGGACACCATGGTAACCGCTGCGGTTTTAGGTGGGGTTCTGGCGTTTTAGCCCGACACCAGCGCGATTGTTGCTGTCGGCAACGAGCCCGAGATGACGCTTACGCGCCC
>JBBSIY010000421.1:0-2625 GCA_038257785.1 Lysobacterales bacterium | reverse complement strand
GTTCCCGCCGCAACCGGCGCATCGCGTCCTGTGTGTTGGCTGGTGCGGGTTTCATTGAAGGTGCGACGACTGCCGAAATCGTTCTCGCTCGCCGGCAGATTGGCGACCGGTTTTTTCAACGGAAGCGTGAACTGCGGCTCGCCGACAGGCTGTTTGAAGAGCGCGAGAACCCGCTGACGCTCTTCGCTGTGGCGGCTCATATTGCCGGCCTCAACGTTGATGAAGGTGTCATCAGGCAAGGTGATGTCAATCTCAGGGTAGTCGACCTTTTCGACCGTCAGACTCGCCAGATGCTGCTTGTCGTCAGCGCCATACAGCGCGATTTCGTGTACGCCTGGCTTCAGCCGCATGTCGGCGGGATAAAAGCATTCTCCCTCGATCGCCGGGTATCGCTTGCCAAGAAATCCGCAGGACACAGCGTCCATATCTGACCACCGGGCGACGCCGCCCTGCGCGACCTGCGTTGCCAGTTCAGGCGCGGCAAGCGCCGGGGTGGCGACGCTGGATATCGCGAGTAGTGACGCGGCAGCGAGTAGTGTCTTTCGCATACGGTGCTCCTTGGTGTGAAGTTAGTGGCTGTGGACGAAGGTGCTTGATGTGTTCTAAGTGCGTGGGGTGGCTGGCGCTGCGGTGACAGGCTCGTCATGCAGGAGGTCCTCATCGGGCAGCTGCTTGCGCTGCGCGGATGCGTGCTCATCCAGATAGGTGTCGATGGACGTGTCGTCAGCCATTTGCCCGACGTCGGGTGTTGTCTCAACTAGCGCCGACGACGAGTCGCCGCGCGTGATTCGCAACGTCGATTCGGGCCAGGCGATACCGTCGGCGTCGAGTGCGCAGGCGCATAGACGCACCGCCTGACTGCGCACTTTGTCCAAGCTATGTTTGCGTTGATCGACCCACGCTCGAACGAGCAGGGTCACGCGGCTGTCGCCATAGTCAACGTTAAACACCGCGGGCGGCGGGTCAAACAACACGCCGTCGATGGCGTTCAAAGCGGCCACTAGCGTCACTTGAACGCTGGCAAGCGGCTGGCCGGGGCGCACGCCGAGTTCAAACTCAAATCGGCGCTGTGGGTTCCGACTGAAGTTGACGATTACGCTCTTAAACACCGCCGCATTCGGCAGCATCCGCACCGTGCCATCCATCCCGATCAACACTGTCGCACGCGGTGTCAGCGAGACCACTTTTCCTTCCTCGCCGCTAATCAACACGTGATCGTTTGGCGCGAACGGCTGACGCACACTCAGCAAAATACTGGCGATATAGTTTTCGACAATGTCTTTGAACGCAAAGCCGACGGCGAGGCCGACCACGCCCGCGGTGCCCAAAAGTGCGCCCACCATGGCCGTCGCGCCGAGCAGCTCTAGCGCAATCAAAAGTCCGATGATCAACGCCAGTGCACGAACGACTTGGCGCAGCACGTTGCGCAGAAACGCGTTGTCTGCGGCGACGCGACGATAGAGCACGTCGGCTTTGGCTAGGCGCCTTCCAGCCACGTTCGCGAGCCAAACAATCATGCACGCGATGACTAGGAGCGGGAGGCTTGATAGCAAGCGCTGAATTCGCAGAGCGGCTCGATCCAGCGTGGGAGCGAGGCGCAGCCGAATATTGGACGTCGCCTGCACCGCATTGCGTACCTCGACTACGCCCGGCACCGCGCGCGCAATCGTTTCGCTCAGCGCGATGTCGGCCTCTTCAACGACTTCACCGGAAAGCATTGCCACGCCTGATCGCGCTTCGACCCTTACGTTGGCAAGCGTGTCCAAGCGCGCTAACCGCGCTTTAATGTCGCGCGCTAGGCGTTGATCAGCGGCAGCGAAATGGTCCTCAGCAAGATCGTCAAAAGTCGCGGCGATCGACGGCGATTCGATGTTGGATACCGCAGATTGCCCGAACGCCAACGGCGGAATCGTGCAGATTGCGAGGATTAACAGGATGCGAGGGAGTTGCTTTGTCACCAATGCGGCTCACACGGAAACGATGGCCATTGCTCAGCAGGGTTCGTGCCAACGCATGAGACGAGCCGCCATGAGACGGCAAGCCGAACCTGTCCAACGGCGCATGCGATACGCCCTGATCGTCCGCTACTCGGCACACGACGTGGGGAAACCTGAGGTGTACCTATCGCCGCGAAGCGCCGCATTCGCAGGACGGCTGTCGTGCAACGGTAGCGTTCGGGTCGGCCAACACCATTCGTGCCGCAGCTGGGCGCGCTGTGACAGCTGAGGAAGGTCAGAAAGCGTCTTGGCCCAAGGGATGCACGCTGACCTCATCCACAAGCTGCGTGCTGGGCTGTTCGATGATCTGCACAATCAGCGCAGCCAGTGCGGCGGGCTGCAGAGCGCCGAGTGGATCGCGCGTGCCTTCTTGGTTGCCACCAAAGTCTGTATCGATGATGCCGGGATTGACGAGGCTTACCCGCACGCCGGCGTCTTTGACTTCACGCAGCAGCGAGTGAGTGAAACCGGTGAGTCCATGTTTTGAGGCGACGTAGGCGGCCATGTTGGCAAGCGGGCGGCGCCCCAAGTCGGAACCCACATTGACGATGTGGCCGGTGCCCTGAGCCAACATGCGCGGCAACACCGCGTGACATAGCTGGATGATGGCAGTGAGGTTGATCTGAAT
>JBBSIY010000420.1:0-2640 GCA_038257785.1 Lysobacterales bacterium | reverse complement strand
GCATCGTTCAGCGTGCCGCGGCGAATGCACAGATTGGAGCTCTCTTCTGCCGTCAGCAAGGGCTGTAGCGCGCCATCGATGCCGTGCCACTTGTGCTGCGCAATGCGTTCGATCTCCGCCACGGCGGCATCGCTCATGAACTCGCCGCCCTTGTTGCAGGCTCGGACAAAGTCACGATCAGCGCGCAGCGCGGCAACCTTGGCCGCGTACTCCGCCATGCTCAGCTGCTCGGTCAGTAGCGCGATTTCCGCGTCCCGCAGCAGGACCTCAAAGCGCGTGTCGACTACTTGGATTCGATCAAACAGCGTTTCCAGCTTGGTCGCCTTGTCGACCACGTGCACGGGCGTCGTGATCTTGCCGCAGTCGTGCAGCAGGCCGGCAATCTTCAGCTCGTAACGGTCGCTTTCGCTCATGCGGAATCCAGCGAGGGGCCCCACGCCTGTTTTAACCGCCGCATCTGCCAGCAACATGGTCAGCGCCGGCACGCGCTCACAGTGTCCACCGGTGTAAGGTGATTTCTCATCGATGGCGCTATTGATCAGCTTGATCAGCGACTCGAATAGCTCCGCCATCTGCTCGATCAGCTGACGATTGTTGAGCGCGATGGCTGCCTGCGAGGCCAGCGACTCCACCAGCTGTCGATCAGCTTCGGTAAACGGTCGCACGCCGCCGCCGTCCTGCATCGCGTTGATCAACTGCAGCACGCCGATCACGTCGCCAGCATGGTCTTTCATCGGTACGGTCAGAAATGACTGCGAGCGATAGCCATTTCTTGCATCAAATTCGCGGGTGCCAGAAAAATCGAAGCCCGGCTCGCTGTAAGCGTCTTCGATATTCACGGTGTTGCCGGTGAGCGCAGCGTGCGCCACGACCAACGAATGGTTTTCACTGCCGTCGGCGTGCAGCAGCGGTATCGCAGAAAGTTTGATTGGCTTGCCGCTATAGCCGCCTTGGAAAAGCTTCAGCGAGCCGTTGCGCAGCACATCGAATACCAGCGATTGGCCCACCTTTCGGTACAGCGTGACGCCGTCGGCGAGGGTGAACTGACGCGCCGCTTCGACGATCCGTTCCATCAGGCTCGCCATGTCGCGGTCAGACGAAAGCGCTGCACCGATGCGGTTCAGCGTTTCTAAGCGGATCAGAATCTCGTCTTCGCTGGCCAACCGTGGCCCCCTTGTTTGCCAGTGCAGTGTGGCTGCTGACCCTAGGCTGCGCAACTGCGTGCCGTTGATCGGTGCTGTCCTGAGGACGCTGCTGCAAGGCCGCCGTTGCAATCGCTACACCCGGCCTCGGTATCATTGGCCCGCAATGCTTTCGACTATCCCGACATTCTTGCGTGTGCCGCTGGCAATTCTTCTGGTCGCGCTCAATACGCTGCTGCACACCTCCGTGCTGTTCGTGGCCGCGTTTATCAAGTTCTTGGTGCCCATCGTGGGCTTCCGACGGCTGATGTCACGCGGCTTGGTATGGCTCGCCGAAAGCTGGATAGGCGTCAACTCAGCGGCGATCGCGCTATTTACCCGTACAGAAATTGTTGTCGAAGGCGCCGAGTCGCTGCGTCGCGAGGGCTGGTATCTGGTGATTTGCAATCACCAAAGCTGGGTAGACATTCCGGTGCTGCAGGCCGCGTTCAACCGACGCATGCCGTTCTTTAAGTTTTTCTTGAAGCAGCAGCTTATTTGGGTGCCGCTGTTGGGTTTGGCATGGTGGGCACTGGACTTCCCATTTATGCGCCGATACGACAAAGCAACGCTCGCGCGCCGCCCCGAGCTGCGCGGGCGTGATCGCGCGGAAACGCGCATCGCCTGTGAGCGCTTCCGCACGATACCGGTGTCGGTGATGAACTTTGTTGAGGGCACGCGCTTCACCGCAGAAAAGCACGCCGCGCAACAATCGCCCTTTCGCCATCTGCTTAAGCCGCGCAGCGGCGGCATTGCGTTTGTAGTTGATGCGATGGGCGACATGCTGCAGTCGCTGGTCGACATCACGCTGGTCTACCCCGCCGGCAAGCCCAGCGTCTTGGATCTATTCACTGGGCGCATTCCCAGCATACGTATTCAGGTCCGCGAGCGCGTGCTGCCGCCCGAGCTACTGGCTGGCGACTACGACAACGATGAGGCATATCGCGAGCGTTTTCAGGCCTGGCTCAACGGGATCTGGGAAGAGAAAGACATGTTGATCGGCCGCATAACGAACGCTGCGCATCCGTCGTCGTGAGGTCGCCGTGTGCTTGATCGCCTTTGCGTGGGCGTGCCATCCCCGCTATGCGCTGGTGATGGTCGCCAATCGCGACGAGTTTCATGCGCGGGCGGCGCAGGCCGCTGACATTCAGCCTGCTGATCCTCACGTCATCGGTGGTGTAGATCTTCAGGCAGGCGGCAGCTGGCTTCAGCTGTCGTCGCGTGGCCGGCTAGCGGCCATCACCAATGTGCGAACCGGCGTTTCGCCGTCGGCAAGCGCTCGCTCGCGCGGCGCGCTGGTGACGGATTTTGTTCGCAGTCCTGAGAGCGCTGGGGCGTTTGCTGAATCCTGCATGCCGATGGCGGCTGCGTACGGCCAACACACCGTACTGCTGTGGGACGGAGACGCGATGTGGCAGTCGGGCAACCATCCCGCTGCGCATGCTTCGCCGGTCACCCG